>JAKQKY010000354.1 GCA_029560415.1 Bacteroidota bacterium
TCAACCCAAGCCAGGTAGCATAGGATGTTGTATTACCCAGCTGAAACAATCCTTTCAGTGAATCTGTTTGCCATGCTTTTGAAAAGATATCGCCGAAACCATTAAAGATGCCGTATACCACGAATATGCCTGCGGCCAGGAAAGCCAGTAATTTGATAATCGATTCAAAGGCCACTGCTGCCACCAATCCTTCATGTTTTTCAGAAGCATCAATGGAACGGGTGCCGAACAGAATAATAAAAAAAGAAAGGATCAGGGAGATATAAAATGTATCATCCCGCCAAAAATTGTTCAATGACATTTCCTGTAGGCTGCTTCCCGTAAGAATGTGGATGCTGCTTGAAATAGCTTTTAATTGCAACGAGACATATGGTATTATACCCACTACGCATAAAATGGTTACAACCACTGCAATGGAAAAATTCTTACCGTACCGGGTGGAGATCAGGTCGGCAATGCTGTTGATCCGTTGTGTTCTGCAGATACGGATGATCTTATGTAACACAGGCCAGAACAGCACCGCAGCGATCGTGGGTCCGAGGTAAATGGCCAGGAATTCCATTCCGTTGCTGGCAGCCCTGCCCACGCTGCCATAGTAGGTCCAGGCTGTGCAATACACCGTCAACGATAACGCATATACATAACCGTTATTAATGATGCTGCGGTTCTTTCGTTGTCGGTATTCTGCATAATAAGCTACCCCAAACAGGAGAGCGAGATAACCCAATGCACTGAATATGGCAATCATATTATTCATTGCGTTTGGGTTGAGGGGGCTTGCGGCGGGTAATCCTGTAAAGCAATATGATAAAAACCAGCCAAACCGTAAATAAATAAAGATACAAAACCGGGAATCCTGCAACCAGCTTGCTCTTATTGGCTACCGAAAGCATGGGGTAGGTGCTGACCAGCAGCAGCAATATGCCGATGAGAACGAGTGTATGTTTGGTATGATTTTTTTGTACCATAAAAAAAGGATAACACAGTTTTTCCCAATGTAAGAAAACTATGTTATCCTGTCAAAAGAGATGAAATTAGTAATCAGTGATCTCGGATGAACTGGTTGGCAGGTGATCGTAATAACCTTTCAGCGAATAAAATCCAAATATCAGCAACCCAATGCAAATGGGAATGAAGATAATGAGGATGATCACCCATTGCAGGGTTACATTCGATTTTGTAGCTTCAGATGCATGCGAGATTTTATCAGAAGCCTGCCAGGCCAGGAAGCCGACGATAGCTGGCGAAAGTAATACCCAGATGATGCCAAGGAATCTTTTTAATGCGTTCATATATTTTAATTTTATAGATTATCAAATTAGTCCATCACATTACGATCTATCTTATTGCTAAGATAAATGGTACCGATGATAAGACAAAGCGCTGCGATACCAATTGGGTACCACAAACCCGCCAGTGGATCACCCGCAGGCTTATCCGCAGTTTTAGTAAATTCTACGATCAGTGTTCCGAGGAAAGGTACCAAACCTCCAAATACCCCGTTCCCGATATGATAAGGCAGCGACATGGACGTGTACCTGATCTTGGTTGGGAACAATTCAACAAGGAATGCAGCCATTGGTCCATATACCATCGTAACAAATATAATCTGTATAAATACCAGCAAAATGAATTTCCAATAAGTACTGCTGTCAAGCGTTTTCTCTGTGACCACGCCAGGTTTAGCAGATTTCTTTTCTACCTGTACATAACTGGTTCCTTCGGACAATACCACACCAGTAGCCGCTTTAGCTTTTGCAAGTACAGTATCCAACTGGTTTGGATTGTCTTTGTTGGCAATGATATACCCGATTGATGCCGTATGTCCGGTATAATCACTGATGGTATGAAGTGTATCAACCTTGGTAAAACTATATATCGCACCGTCGGTATATACAGAATCATATTTGATGGCGACCGTAATTTTCTTTTTATCCTTTGCATCTACTGTTGCTAATGGATCAGATTTGGTAGTCTTGGATACATCCACCATGTCCCGTTTATTGGCCGGGTTCGTCCATTCAAGAAAACTTTTATAAATGGGCCGGTAGGCAAGGATACCAAAAAGCATTCCAAGAAGCATGATCCATTTACGCCCGATCTTATCACTTAACGCACCAAATACAACAAAGAATGGTGTTGCAAAAAGGATGGCAACAAGAAGAATATTTCTGGATTCAACGAAGTTTACTTTACAGATATTCTCAATGAATGATTGTGCATAGAACTGGCCAGTGTACCAGATCACACCTTGTCCCATCACAGCACCAAATAAAGCCAGTAATACCATTTTGAAATTGGCCCGGTGACCGAAACTTTCTTTCAATGGATTCACGGATGTTTTTCCTTCTGCTTTTACTTTTGCAAACATGGGCGATTCACTCATCCTCATACGAATGATGATGGAGACGATCACCAGCAATAAGGATATCCAGAAAGGATAGCGCCATCCTCCCCATTCGGAAGAAAATTTTTCAACGCCTTGTCCCTGGCGGATCAGGATGATGATACCTAATGCAAGGAATAAACCTAATGTAGCAGTTGTTTGTATCCAACTCGTCCAGTATCCACGTCGGTGAGCCGGTGCATGTTCGGCCACATAAGTAGCTGCGCCGCCATATTCACCACCTAACGCCAACCCTTGTACTAAACGAAGTACAAGTACGAGTATAGGTGCAGCCCATCCGATGGTTTTAAATCCGGGGACCAGGCCGATGGCAAAAGTAGAGCCACCCATTAAAATAAGGGTGAGGAGGAAAGTATATTTGCGGCCGATCAGGTCGCCCAATCGCCCAAAAACGAGGGCACCGAAGGGTCTTACAATAAAACCCGCAGCGAAGATGGCCAGGGTACTGAGCAGGGCAGAGGTACCTGAATCTTCGGGAAAGAATTGCTTGGAAATGATGGTGGCCAGCATACCGAAAATATAGAAGTCATACCATTCGATAAGGGTTCCAACAGAGGAGGCGCCTATCACGAAGCCCATCCCTTTTTCTGAATTGATTTTGTTACTCATATCAATTGTTGGTTAAAAAGTTAAAATGAAAAAGTAGTTGTAAAAAGGATGCGGGTATTATTGATCTTGTCTGTATCGCCTGCAATTTTTGCATCATTGCCCATTACACCATAGGCTGCTGAGGTATATTCGATTTCTGTTCCGATTTTAAATTTACCGGAAATAAATTCTATCCTTGGTGATATGCGCATAACATTCTTTACACCCCGTCCTCCTGTACCGATGCTTCTACCATAAGCAGCCTTAGCACCGCTTTTGGCGCCATCGTTGCTGGTATAACCGATGAACAAGCCAGGTACAATTTTTTTACCGTTGCCCGATACATCAAACCAATAGGCTTTGGTTTTGGTGGCATCATAACTTTCCACCGAATCGGCCGATGCAAAGTATCCAAGGTAACCACCTATCATCACATGATCAGTCATGTTTTCTCCAATCACAGCTTCTGCTTTAAAGGTCACTGGTTTTGTCACCACTTTTGCATAGCCAATAAATGAAATACTGTTCACCCTTTCTTTACTAACGATATTGGGTTTGCCGGAATTGAGTCTTGGCCTGAGTGATTTATAATCAACACCAGCACCAATGGCAAGATTGGCATCCTTATACTGCAGTTGTGCGTGCAGGTTAGGTATTACACTGTTGCGTAATGGATCCGTAGCATTATATCCCGATGGAGCCACGCTGGCAAAATCACGCTGTGAAATTACAGCCAGGATGAGCGAGGTTTTATTGTTCTTATCCAGTTTCTGCGTCAACCTTATTTGCGGGCTGCGGTTAAAGGGCTGAAAGGGCATACCCGTATTGAAATCTATAACACCAGGATAACAATCCGTTACAAACATCGGGTGCCAGTATTGACCAAAAGCCAGTTGCGTTTTGGCCCAATCCAGTTTAGCCCAGGCATGACGAAGCCTGAACTCATTAATGTCTCCGTCGATGTTACCAAAAAATTCTGCTTCCAGGATGGCAGAGGTTTTTGCTCCAAAAGCATCAGGGCCGGTGATACTGCCACCAAGCCTCGACGTTATGGCCAGCATGTGAAAGGTGGGTGCTTTATTGATGTCTTTTCCGTTTGCATCAAGTACCTTGTCTTTGGCATATAACGACAGGTCGCCTTCACGTGCCGAAACAATCTGGCGTGAATCGTACATCACGTCGTTTCTGACAAATCCATAAAATTTAATGCCCCAGTTAGGAGTGGTTTCGGTAGGTTTCGGAGCGGTAGTTTGTGCCAGGCCTTGCTGGCTTGTGAGGAATAACCCGGCCGCGACCAGGAAGATGGGGTTGATTGCAAGCTTTTTCATCGTTATTAGTTTTGTGTAAGGCATTATCGCCAGATCTTCTGACTCAAAAGTTGCTTAATTCAAAGACAATGCAAACGAACAGGTATATTACTGGTAAATGGATAGCTCTACAGGCTGTTTTTGCGGAAACGTTCCCATTTGATGAGCATGAATTTATCTCCTAATTCGGTGATCATACATCCGGCACTTTTCAACGATTCCTTATCAGCAAAAAAAGCCAGCAATTCTTTATGGGTTAATACTTTGTAGGTAGGGCGGTATTCGTAATTCTCAGGTGCCTTGATTCCATATTTTTTAACCCAGTTCATCACAGAAACATGACTGATACCCAGTATCCGTTCAATTTCCCTGAAGGTGACGCCTTCAATATGCAGTTGAAGGGCCTTGATCACATAATAAGGATCAATGTTTTTACCTTCTTTAAGTACCGTAAAAGAGTACTGGCAGGATTTGCATCGGAAACGCTGGCGCCCTTTGATGACGCCGCTTTTGATGAGTTCCTGGCTTTCGCATTTGGGACAACTTATCTGTTTCATGATTTGAAATTAAACAAACAACTATACTTAATTAGCAAAACTATACCAAATTAGCAACATTTTGTGTGGCTTGCATTTCGATGTTTCATACTTTTATCCTGTTAACTAAAACGCATTGCTATGTCATATCCTTATCAGATCAAAAGTTTGGAACAATACCATGCCGATTATAAGAGGAGCGTGGAAGAACCGGAAAGCTTCTGGGCTTCGGTAGCAGAAAATTTTGTGTGGAAGAAAAAATGGGACCGGGTGCTTGATTGGAATTTTACCGAACCCAAAATTGAATGGTTTGGCGGGGCTAAACTCAACATCACTGAAAATTGTATTGATCGTCACCTGGCAACCAAGGCTGATAAACCCGCCTTCATCTGGGAACCTAATAACCCTGAAGAAAGAACGAGGGTTGTAACCTATGCCCGATTACACAAGAGGGTTTGCCAGTTTGCACAGGTGTTAAAAAACAATGGAGTTAAAAAAGGAGATCGTGTTTGTATATATATGGGTATGGTGCCCGAACTGGCTTATGCAGTGTTGGGTTGTGCAAGGATCGGCGCCATTCACAGTGTGATCTTTGGAGGATTTAGTGCTCAGAGTATTGCCGACAGGCTTTACGATGCGCAGGCCGAATATATTGTTACCTGCGATGGAGCTTATCGTGGCGGAAAAGACATTCCCCTGAAAAGTGTGATTGATGATGCGTTGATCGGTAACAGGACGGTTAAGCGTGTGATCGTTTACACCAGAACCCGTACTCCTGTTTCCATGATCAAGGGCCGCGATGTGTGGTGGGAAGATGAAATGGAATATGCATTGGAGCAGGTGGAAAAAGACGGCGTGGTTTCTTTTCCTGCGGAAGAAATGGATGCGGAAGATCCGCTCTTTATATTATATACTTCGGGGTCTACCGGTAAACCGAAAGGGGTGGTTCATACCTGTGCCGGCTACATGCTTTGGACAACTTATACTTTTGTAAACGTGTTTCAATACCAGCCAGGTGATATTCATTTTTGCACGGCTGACATCGGTTGGGTAACAGGCCACAGCTATATAGTATACGGTCCGTTAAGTGCAGGTGCCACTTCAATGATGTTTGAAGGAATACCTACCTGGCCCGATGCAGGCAGGTTCTGGGATATTGTAGAGAAACATAAAGTGAACTGTATCTATACAGCGCCAACGGCTATACGAAGTTTAATGAATTTCGGAACCGACCCTATTAAGGGCAAGGATCTTTCTTCATTAAAAGTATTGGGCACCGTTGGCGAACCCATCAATGAAGAGGCCTGGCATTGGTATGATGAAAACATAGGGAAGAAGAAATGCCCGATCATCGACACCTGGTGGCAAACAGAAACCGGCGCCTGCCTCATCAGTAACCTGGCAGGGGTTACTCCATCCAAGCCCAGCTGGGCTACGCTGCCGATGCCTGGCGTACAGCCGGTACTGGTAGATGAGAATGGAAAAGAAGTAACAGAGAAAGATGAAAACGGAATATTAAAAGGGAACCTTTGTATCAAGGCTCCATGGCCGGGAATACTCCGAACTACTTATGGCGACCACGAGCGATGCCGCACCAATTATTTTGCAACCTATCCCAACTTATATTTTACCGGTGATGGAGCGTTGAAAGATGAGCAGGGAAATTACCGAATCACAGGAAGGGTGGATGATGTGCTCAATATCAGCGGACACCGGATTGGCACAGCCGAAGTAGAAAATGCCATCAATATGCACTCGGGTGTGGTGGAAAGCGCTGTGGTAGGATATCCTCATGATATCAAAGGACAAGGCATTTATGCTTATGTAATCTACCAGGGACATCATGGTGATGAAAACAGTACCAGGCTCGACATAAACCTGACTGTATCAAAGATCATTGGCCCGATTGCAAAACCCGATAAGATCCAGTTTGTAAAAGGATTGCCTAAAACCCGCAGTGGAAAGATCATGCGTCGAATTCTGAGAAAAATAGCCGAGGGCGAAACAGGCAACCTGGGTGATACCAGTACTTTGCTGGATCCGGAGGTAGTGGAAGAGATCAAGGTAGGGCGACAATAACATAAAATTAATCCGGTTAAACCAAAACGGTTCTTACGAGAATGTAAGAACCGTTTTTTTATCGCTGGAAAAGGAAAAGCATGTATACCTCACCGTTATAATAAATTTATTATCCTCGCATACTGTAATAGCATAATGGTTTTGGCGTCCTTTATACCTCCCTTTCCGATCAGATCAAACGCTTCCGGGAATGGCATTTCAATGACTTCTATATTCTCTTCTTCATGCGAAACACCGCCGCCATCGTTGACTTTCATGGAAGGATCGTAAGCAGCAATGTAAAAATGTAGTATCTCTGTAACAGAACCGGGGGACATGTAGGCTTCAAATATTTTCTGCACATCTTTAACCAGGTAACCGGTTTCTTCTTCGGTTTCCCGGCGTATACAATCATCCGGTTGATCTGCATCCAGTAACCCGGCACAGGCTTCGATCATCATGCCGGATTCATTGCCGTTAACAAAGGTGGGTAGCCTAAACTGCCGCGTAAGGATCACTGTTCCCTTTTCCTGGTTATACAACAGTATTACGGCGCCATTGCCCCGATCGTAGGCTTCACGGGTTTGTTCCCGAAGGATTCCATCCGGTTTTCGGTAGGTATAGGTGATCTTACGCAGGGTATACCAATTGTTAGACAGTATTTCTGTTTTACTGATGCTTACATCGCTGATCATATCATGTATCATTAAACGTTAGTAAATAACAAAAACAAGGCTTACTATGCCATTCACTTTAAAATCTTTTATAGATTATTAAAGATTACAAAAAATCTGGCGTCAGATTAATATAATTTATGAGCGGGGAAATTCATTAAACCAAAGGCGAAAGAGTGATAGTCAACGACAAAAGCTGTATGTGATACCACAATGCAAGACACAATGGAAAATTCCTAACTACCATAAATTAAAAGATGAGGGAAGCAAGGCCGAATTTAGATCATGCTCTTAGTCTGCCCATGGCTACAATTGCAGCGGGCATCCACCGAAGTTCTTTATTGAATGTACCGGCTGGAAGATCAGCCGTTTCAAATTGCATGGCAAGCATGACCAAACCAATATCTCCTGCGCCTGCTTTGGTTTGTAGAACAAACGACTTGGCAGGCACAGGGCTATTGTCAAAAATAAAGCTGTATTGTTCTGTGCAGGCCCTGCACGGGTGGACACCAGTCTCAAAATTTGAGACAACCGCAATAAGCTTTATGTTCACTTTCATTGTACGGATAGGAGCTTTAATATCGTTCTTAGGGTTTATATCGGGGAAAGAGACAGTGATTTTTCCTTTACCACTATCGCTAACCGTTATATCTGCTTTAAAATAATCTCTCAGGTCTGTTCCTGGGTTCAACTGGCACATACCGCTTGATCTAACAGAAAGAGGCCAGCTTGCATCATCTTTATGCGCTGAATACAGGTTGCGCATCCATCCACGGGTTGAATTATAAACATCCCGTTTTATTGGAAATCCGAACTCTTCACTCACTAATTTCAACATCTTTGATCCATGCCTGGAGACGGTACCAAAAATGGTATTTAACGGATTGGCTTTTTCCCCACGCTTTTTCTTCCTTGGCTTTGGCCTGGTTCTGACATAATTCTTCCCATTCACCGAATAAAAGATCAGGTTACCAACTAAGCCACTTATCCCATTTTCAGTTACACGTGCCATTCAGATTACATTTTATTCAAGGAACCATGTTTCAACCTTCCAGGCATGCCTTACGACAAACTGGTAAGGATCAAACATTGTAGATGCAGAGGTTAAATACAAATCAAATATACAATAAAAATACAATTTACCAAATATTTGTGGTAAAATTTGTTGTTGATGTGGTAATGATATGGTATAAACATGTTTGATTTAGCCTGAAAGGTATTACTGGCATGGTTTATAGTGATTAAACGCTGCTGAAATAAAAATTATGGTCAGACCAATAAAATAGAAGTAGACAAGGGTGAAAAAAACATTAATGAGGGTGAAAAAATATTAATAGAATACAAAATATTGACTCATATAAGCCTGGTAACCCACATCTTATAGAGGTTTGATTCGATACTGGTCAGACCAGTAAATCTGAAGCCGTCGAGGGTGAAAAAAACATAAAAGAAGGTAAAAAAATAATAGTAGAATAGAAAATATTGACTCATACAAGACTAAAAACCAGCATATTATAATGGTTTGATGAATAGTGGTCAGACCGTTATTTCATCATCCTGTAACGTGATAATCACCAATAAATATCAGTGAACATTTTAGGGAACTGTTTTCCATTTTCCCTTTCGCAGGTAAATAAAAGACATAACAAATATCGTAACCCAGTAAATAAATTCATTACTCCAGGCTACCGCAAGAGACACATAATTGTACTTCATAAAATACCAGGTATATAGCAGGTACAAAACAATGGCAACGACCTCTATGAGCAGGTTTATTTTGGTTTTACCCGTTCCTGTTACTCCATTGAGCCATACATTGGCAACACTCATAAAAAGCAATCCCAATGACACGATGCGGATGACAGGTATACCTTCTTTTACAAAAGATTCATCCTGGCCAAACAGGCGGAAGAACATGTCGGGAAAAAGATTGAGCAGCGATACATTGAGCAGGCAAAAACCAAAACTCCAGAATGTAATGCGGGTAATGGCTTCCAGGATCTTGCCTTCCTTTTTTTGGCCCATCAGGTTACTTACCATGGCATTACTCGTACTGGCGAATGCCCACACGAAAACACCAACTAAGCCGAATACATTTCGCATGGTGTTGCTGATGGCTTTGGCTGTTACACCCCGGGCTTCAATCAATAAAAAAAATACGAGCCATGTGGTAACACTTATCAGGTATTGTAATACGAGGGGAATAGAAACCTTGAATATTTCTTTGCTGATTACGGCGTTGTATGCAAGGTTTTTCAAAAGACCATACTTTTGTTTTAACCCACTTCCAATTAATACAAGCAATACCACTATCATGCCTACCATTTCGGAGATCACCGATGCGAATGCTGCTCCGTTGAATCCCATGGCAGGAAATCCCCAATGACCAAATATGAGGAGGTAATCGAGTAATATGTTCAGACCGGCTTCAAAAATAAAACCGATCATCAGCAACCGGCTGTTAAGCGAGGAAACAAAAAAGGCATTTCCCATTTGAAAGAGGTACAGGAAGGGGAGACCTAAAATGCGAATCTTCAAAAAACTCATCTCCTGCGGATAGGCGGCAGGGTCAGCAACATATCGCATAATGTAAGGAGCAATGAACCAGGTAAAAAGAATGCACACAAATGCTAATTGAAGGCTGATGCGGATACCCTGCGCAAGAATCGTTTTAAATACACTACTGTCGCCGCTACCTGCATACCGTGAAAAAACTGTTTGCATGGCATTATTCAACCCATTGCCGGCAACAGCAAATATCAAATAAAAAACGCCGGTGATGCCCGCATTTCCCAGTGCTTCTTCACTCAGCCTGCCCAGGAATATACTGTTTACCAGCATATTGATCTGCGGTATGAGTATAGCGAGAGTGATCGGCAGGGCGATCGATAATATCTGCCGGTTACTTACTTCAACCTTTAAATCATTTATTGGAGTTGCTGTTTCCATAAAGTGAGCAAAATTATCTTTAATTTCGCCACTTCAATTAAATTATTTGAAAGCATCATTCAATATATTACCCGCTGCGTCGGAAGCCTCTACACTGCATTTGCTGGTTGAATCGGGTGATCATGGTATCTCACTGCTGTGGTTCACAAAGAGTCCTTTTGCAGTAAAGGGATTATCCGTTTTTACACATGTTGGCAGCAACCCGGCTTTGGAAACCGGCCAGGTGCTGGATAACTTACATGATTACATCCACGACTTATTGTCGGTAACCATCCTTTATGATGTAAAGGAGTCCTTATTGGTGCCCGCAGCATTTCACCATGAATCCGCAACCAGTGATATGCTTGTGCTGTTTCATGGCAAGCAGTTATCCGACACCGTTATACAGCAGGAAGCCTTGCGTAAATCTGCGATCTATAATCATTACCGCATAAACAAAAAACTCGATCTTTTATTCAGAGAACGCTTCCCTTCGGCCCGGTTTTTTCATTCAAGCAGTTTACAAGCTGAATTTGGAAAACCCGGTAACCCGGTACTACATGCCATCTTCTTCCAGGATGCCGTGAAGCTGATCTTATTTTCAGATGACCGCCTTCAGATCATACAAACCTTTTCTTACCAATCGCCGGCAGATGTTTTGTATCACCTTGTAAATGTATGTGAACAGTATAAAATTAAAACAGACCTGGTAAAACTTCAGCTCAGTGGCATGATCAATGAAGGATCTGCATTGTACAAAGAAATCTATCCTTATTTTTTAAAGATTGGATTCGATTGCCTTCCGGCCGATACCCCGGTAGCCGACGGTATCAATGAATTACCTGGCCATTTATTCAGCCATTTAACCACCCTGGCCACATGCGTATCATAAGTGGTATACACGGTGGCAGGAGAATCAATCCTCCGGCAAATATGCCGCATACCCGTCCGACAACAGATATCGCAAAAGAAGGCCTTTTTAATATTATTCAAAATAACCTTGATATTGAAGCGCTGAAAAGCCTTGATCTGTTTGGAGGCACAGGATGTATCAGTTATGAACTTGCCAGCAGGGGAGCTACCGACCTAACAATCGTAGAGAAAGATCCAAAGATGGCAGATTTTATCAAAAATACGTCTGCCAGCCTGGGTTTCACCCAGATTCAACTCAGCCGGATGGATGTGTTTTCTTTTATCAATTCCTGCCAGCAGCAATTTGATTTCATCTTTGCCGGACCGCCTTATGCACTCACAAACATTGACGATCTTCCACGCCTTATTTTTGAAAAAAAATTATTGAATCCTAAAGGCTGGTTCATCCTGGAACATACACCCCGGAACGATTACAAAAAAACGCCTCATTACCGAACCGAACGCAATTACGGTACTACCATATTTTCTATCTTTATACAGGACTAGCCGCCGCCATCATGCTAAAGAATAACCTCCGCCATATGTACAAGGAAAAGCGTTCAACCCTGAGCGTTAGCTACAGGAACAAAGCGGATGACCTGATGCTGATTGGCTTCCAGCAACTTGGTATCAGCATACCATCTTGTATTATGACTTATGCCGCCATGGAAAAAAACGGAGAATTTGATCCGTCTGTGATAATAGATTTTTGCCATTTTCGTCAACCTGAACAGGTATTGGCTTACCCTGTAGTCATTGACAAACAGGACCTCCAGGCCGTTACTGTTACAGATGATACTATTTTCGAAGAAAATACCTATGGCATTCCTGAACCGGTAAATGGTACTTTGACAGACCCGGAAAAAATCGGTTTAGTGATCGTTCCATTATTGTGTTTTGATGAACGCGGTTACCGGGTGGGCTATGGCAAAGGTTATTACGACCGCTTCCTTTCGTTGTGCAAAAAGGATACTTTAAAAATAGGGTTCAGCTATTTCGAAGCCGTCCCGGAAATTACGGATATTCACCCCCGGGATGTGAGACTCGATTACTGTGTGACCCCGGAAAAAAATTATGCATTCACCAACAAATAAAATGAATTGCTAAAAAGTTTCAGATACCTTTTGTTTCCTTTCTCCCTGATATACGGAGCTTTTGTATGGTTGCGTAACTGGATGTTTGACCATAATATCCTGAAATCTGCCAGCTTCAACTTCCCAATTATCTGTGTAGGCAACCTGGCTACCGGTGGTACCGGAAAAACTCCCATGACAGAGTACCTGGTTGAAACCCTTCGGAAAGATTACAAAACGGCTACGCTTAGCCGCGGATACAAAAGAAAGACCAAGGGCTTTGCTATTGCCGACCGGAATACGACTGCCATAGATATCGGGGATGAGCCTATGCAGTTTCACCAGAAATTCCCCGATATCACCGTAGCCGTAGGAGAGGAGCGTCTCGTAGCCATTCCACAACTTCTTCACCAACAACCCGAAACCCAGGTGATCATTCTCGATGATGCATTTCAACACCGTAGTGTGAAAGCCGGACTGAACCTTTTACTTACCGAATATAAAAACTTGTACACTCGCGACCTGATGCTACCTGCCGGCGACCTTAGGGATGTAAAAACAAGTCGCAAAAGGGCCGATATGATCATCGTCACCAAATGCAAATCAGACCTTACCGAATTTGAAAAGAATGAACTGATAAATGAGATAAGCCCATTGCCACGACAACAAGTATATTTTACAGAGATCGTGTATGCGCCACCGTACCATTTATTCAATACAGCGAAAAAAGCAGATATAGGCATTGGATCGGATATTCTTTTGCTCTGTGGCATTGCCAACCCTAAACCATTGATGGAATTCCTGACGAAGCATGTACGCAGTTATGATATGATCCGTTATGCAGACCACCATATTTTTACCATTGATGATCTGAAGGAGATCAAAAAACATTTCGAGAAAATGCAGTCTAATAACAAGATCATTCTCACGACAGAAAAGGATGCAGTTCGACTCGAAAAATTCAAAACTGAACTTGCTGAGTACCCGATCTATGTAATCCCTATCAAACACCGGTTCCTGTTCGGCAAGGAAATCGATTTCAACAAACGGGTGATTGATTTTGTTAAATCTTTCAAACCCGTTAGTTAAATTTACCATTACCCCAATGCAAGTAAGAATTATTTCGTAGAAAAACCGCATCTTGCAGCTCATTGCCATTTCCCAATCATCAATTACTGCATGTATGAAATATTGCGTTACCCTGATCTTACTGATTGTCCTGGCCATTCCCGCCTTCTCCCAACAACTCATCACGGTAAAGGGTACCGTAAAAAATGCTGAAGGAAAAGCATTACCAAAAGCCTCAGTGATCCTTTATTATAAAGGCAGCAAAGACAGTTTGAAAAC
>JAKQKY010000359.1 GCA_029560415.1 Bacteroidota bacterium
TTCATATAATAATCTGCTACAATAAAAGACTTACTGAAGGTTTGCGCCAGGAAGGCCAACATGATTAAAAAAGCGCCGAATTGTTGCAATGATTGATTATTAATACCGCAAAGATAAGGCTGTTCTATTTAAAAAATATGACCAGGCGCATATAAGTAGATAATTACTCGCATCATTTCTTCTGGACTGCACTCATAAAAAAATTAAGATTACCTGTTAGGCTCGGGAATATCGGTTACCCATTTTCCTAAGATATCGTGCCCCGGGCTATTGGCGGCCGTCCACCTTATATTGAATATACCCCCCGCCAACACTTGAACATTGCTAAATCCTTTTTTCGAAAGCAGGTAAGCTGCGTCATATGCATTTGAATTTCCACTGAAAGCATACACAACCACCGGCTTATTTTTATACGATTCTAAAGTAATGAGCCCGGCTTCCAGGTTTTTTACAGGGATGTTGATGGCATTTACCAGGTGCCCGATATTTCTCCAGTAATCTGCATGTTTACTGTTGAATTCATCAGTAGTTCTTACATCCAGGCTGAGGAGTTCCGGATGAGCTGCGGCATAACGTTCAAAATCAACAGAGCTAAGTATGCCGAAAGGCGTAGTTAATTGGAAATATTTTTCCAGTCCTGGTAATTCCTGCCGGTCGGTTAGAAGCAATCTCTCTATGCCTTCCAGTAATACAGCAGTTTTTTTATGCCCATTACGGTAAAGCATATCCGTAGCTTTATAAGCATCATCCCCAAACAGGTCGATGATCACTATTTCTTTATCAGCAGGTATACGTTTCAGTTGTGCTTCAAGGTTGCTGTATGGTATGTGCACGCTTTGGGTAAAATAACCCATTGCATTTTCCTCTGCATCAAGACTGATCTTTCTGAAAGCCGAATCGCTTCGGACATCCAGCAGGAAAATACTGTTCGGATCGTTTGAAAGTTTTTGCATCAATTCCTGTGCTGCAATCACTGCATAAGGGCTATTTGAGGTGATCTTTGCACGCCCGCAATTGGATGCTTCAAGCTGGTGAATGGCGGTCATTCCACCATTGATATTAATGACGCGGGTAAAACCGCTATCGGCAAGCATCCGGGAAGCCCGCCTGCTGCGCTGGCTATGCGAACAATAAATAAATATGGGTAAATTTTTATAGCGCTCAAGTTCTTTTATTCTTTTTCCAAGCTCACTAATATTTATATTCAATGCATCTTTTAGATGGCCGATGTTCAACCCGGAAGCCGAATCGGCAAACTCTTCCCTGGAACGTACATCGAGTAGCAGGTAATTTTTTTCATCCGAAAGCTTACTGCATAAATCCTTCGGAAAAACAGTTGCATATTTTACACCATCGTATTTAAATTGAGCCTGTGATCCTAACGATTCCAGGAGGAAAATCAGCACAAATATCTTTTTCATATCAAGTGATTTAATGTAAAAAGTAAACAATACAATTCTAAATCTCATTTGTTAAATGATGAACGGCTCATTGAAAAACAATAAGATACCACACAAAATACCGTATTACTACGTATTGTCAAATCCGGTTTTTTGTTTGACATTTATTCTTTAATTCCTATTAAAGGCTACGATCAGACTCTGTACATAAAAAATTGGTTTCAACATTTTAAGGCCCGTTTTATCTATACCCTAATTCCGAAGTGTTTAATTCCTGCTCTAGGAATGAATTTGAATTAAACAGGAGTGATTTTACTTGAGAAAAGGTGAAATCACTTCTCCCTTTCGGGTTCTTTAACGCTTGTATTATTTTGCTGACCTTTTCATTTTTGCATGTTGCTTTTAATGCCGGCATGCCGAAAAAGGCTTCTAGAGTAGGCGCAAAATAATGTTTATGACTCCTCTTATAATTTTCTGGATATCCTTTGGATTCATGCTGTTTGCCATCATCTATTTCGATAAGAAATATTGTATGCTGCGTGACATCAGTACAGCAACACCTCACCAACCATACAGCTGGGCAAGGGTACAACTCGCCTGGTGGACGATCATTGTACTTTCCTCCTTTATTTCCATTGTGTACATCAATGGAGACGCCCCGGGTTTAAGCCAATCAACCGTAATACTCCTGGGTATTAGCGCTGCTACAACCGCCACCGCCAGGGTAATTGACCTGGCTGATGAGGAAAAGCCCGGAGGGATACGTCACCAGAACGATTTTGGTAAAAATTTTTTCCTGGATATCCTATCCGATCAAACCGGCGTAAGTGTACACAGGTTTCAGACAATTATTTTCAATGCAACTTTTGGAGTCTGGTTCATCACCGAAGTTTTAAATCATCTTCCCATTGAATGCAAGGACCAGGAGTGCCTGGATGCTATCATGCCCGGGATCAGCAGCAACAATCTTATCCTGCTTGGCCTGAGTTCTGCAACGTATGCTGCATTAAAAATAACGGAAAACAAATCCGCAACACTGACTGCCCGACAGGAGAATAACAATGGACAACCAATAGAAACTGATGGATCTGTAGGATAAAAAAATCTTTTTATTTATGGAAACGCAAGGAAAATTTATATTGATGAATGTTGATGAGTTTCAACAATTCATGACCGGCACTACCGTTAACAGGCAAATTACCCATGTACAAAATCATCATACCTGGAGCCCTGCTTACCGGAACTTCAATGGTGCGAATCATTTCGAAAAACTCAGGGGTATGGAATCATCTCATATTCAACGGGGGTTTACCGAAATTGGCCAGCATATCACCACATTCCCGGATGGAACTGTAGCCCTGTGCAGGAGCCTCGAAAAGAACCCGGCCTGTATTTACCTCGCCAACTCCGGAGGCATCTGTATAGAAAACCTGGGGAATTTCGATCTTGGGAAAGACAGCATGACGGCTAATCAACGGGATGCCATCATCAGGGTGAATGCCATTCTTTGTTTCAAATTCGCCCTTACTCCCTCGGTACAAACAATCGTATATCACCATTGGTTCCGGATGTCGAACGGATTCAGAGACGGTGGCAAGGCAGATAACGATCATAAAACCTGCCCGGGTACAGCATTCTTTGGCGGAAACACAGAAGCCGATTTTTCTTCAAATCTTTTACCGCTCATTCGAACTGAAATTGCCCGCTTAACCAGTGTTCCCAATCAACCTGTACCAGGCGTCACTATCGGTGTGGTACATACGCCGATATTAAATGTTAGAACCGGACCTGGAAAAACATTTCCTGTTATTGGCAAGATCAAAGAACACGAAACGGTTTCTATCCTGGAATCAAATGGTGAATGGGACCGGATAGGCCAGGGCAGATGGGTACATTCTGATTACATCGCTGTGAAATAACCATACCCTTTTATAAGATAAACTTTTATTTATGGCAAAATCTGAAAGAAATATTTCCATTGAATACAATTCAACCGGAGGGCCCATTACATTAGAAGTAACATGCTGATTGTACTCATTCACTATGACAAAATATTTTACACAAATATTGATCGGATCAGGTTTTGTAGGGTTTACATTAACACTGCTGCTTTATTTTAAATTACTGGATCTGAAGCATGGCACTTTCCATGAGATCAGCATCGACAGCAATGCATTGATCGATAGTTTTAATGTTTCCAGGTTGCAAAAGATCCAGCCACTGATCAGGCAAATTGATTCAATGACCATCCTCACGAAAACATTCTCCAGGGAAAATAACCTGGTAGATTCTGCATCCCTTTCGCTCAGAATTGATTCGATAAAAAAATACCAGCTCAATGTGAGGAACGACAGTGATTATGTGACCCTGGCAACCAAGTCTTCGCTCAGCAACGATTCCCTGAGGAAATACCGTTCGGGTAAAGTGTTGAAATTAGCCAATGCCACGGAAGTAAATGCACAATTATTTCAGCGTGACCAAACTACTTATCAATTCGAATTCCTGCTGGCAGACACGATGAATGCAGAATTTCCTTTCAGAAAAAATTATCCGGTTGTAGCCAAACCATTTTCATCGAATATAGATTTCTTCATTAAGTATCCATCTTTCGGTGTTTGGGCATTGCTAGTTACTACACTGATATCGATCTGGTTTATCTTAACCATCATATTTTTTGCCGGCCTGAATCAGTTCAAAAAGAAACTAAGCAATTCTTTGTCGCTAACCGGCATAACCCTTAATAATAAAAAGATCGCAGGGTATATCGCTTTTTCATTCTTATTGGTGATGGCCTTTTTCATCGTTGGAAAATTAACGGTATATGACAAATACAATATTGTACCCGTACACATGTTCATTCATTTTTACATGGGTAAATTTTATATACTGCTCGGCTCCGGGCTTATTGTAGCAGGAATATTTTTTGGAGGTTACCTGATCATGGGTGATATTCTGAAAGAATGTTCACTACTTTCCGGCGCCGCAAATACCAGCAAAGAAAAACAGGACCAAATCACTGAACTGCGCATTTTGGCACATACAAACCTGGACAAATATTTTATTACTACTGCATTTAGTCTCACTGGCGTAACGATCATCACCGGTGTTCTCTTCACTGCCATCAATACGATGGACTTTGGAAAACTTTATTACACTTCATTTCAAAGAAATTTTTTAAGTTTCGATATCGTGTATCTTTTTGGTGCATTGTATTCTATCCTTATATTATTATTTTATCTTCCGTTTCGTTTATCTTTTAACAGCATTGACCTCGTTAAACCGGGCACCGTTCCCGGAGAGGAGAAAAAAGATATCCCTTTTTACAGGTCAAAGGATTTTTTAACACGGTCCAAAGAGATCTTCACCATATCTACTCCTTTGTTGGCTGGGTTGATCCAGTTAGTGATCGAGATCTTTTCAAATAAATAGTAAATAAGTCTTCCATGGCAAAATACAGGATATTATCTCTTGATGGCGGCGGCTCCTGGGCATTGATCCAGGCACGGGTATTAAAAGATATCTATGGTGACATACAAGGTCATCAACTGCTAAAACAGTTCGACATGGTGATCGCCAATTCGGGTGGTGCACTTGTACTTGCCTGTTTATGCAATAATATGACGCTCTCAGAAACCATAAATTTGTTTGATAGTGAACAGACAAGGAAAAAGATTTTTTCAGGGCTAACCTTACGGGACAGACTGATCCCGAGAAATATGCTATCTATCGTAACCAGGATATTTGGCTTTGGTCCCAAATACAGGGCCAGCAGGAAACTCGAAGGTTTGTATGAAGTATTCAAAGAACAATCAGACCGATCGGGCCGGGTAGATTATTCAAGAACCGAACTAAAGGAACTGCCTGCCATCATTGGCAAACCAGGTTTGCAGATCATCATAGTTGGGTTTGATTATTTTAAAAGCAGGGTGAGTTTTTTTCGATCGAATGCAACGAGCAATACCAATAAATTCAGCGCAGCATTTACCAATATTACGCTGGCACATGCAATACATGCATCGAGCAATGCACCTGTAAATTATTTTGATGCGCCTGCCACTTTAAAAATAAAACTACCCGATGATTCCGATAAAAGATCAGCATGGTTTTGGGATGGTGCTGTTGCAGGTTTTAATAACCCGGTACTCGCCGGCTTGATAGAAGCCATGACAAATAACGTGGTAAACCCTGTACCAACGGCCCTGGAAGATCATTATATCCTGTCGATAGGAACCGGCACCGGGGGAAAGGCTGTCATCACCGACTATCAACAATCGACCAACCCGGTTAAAAGATCCATTTATGAAAAAAACCTGGGCAATCCTTTAGCAAACACAGACAATTCATTGCGTTTCCTGAATGATGTAAAAAAAATATCCACCAGCATATTAAGCGATCCGCCCGATTCGGCAACCTTTATTGCGTATGCAATCCTTGACCCAACGTTGAAGCGTAACAGCAATATCGTCAGGATCAATCCTTGCCTGGCACCTGAATTAAACCAGGGGAACATCTTCGATGTGCCTACTGTTTATAGCGGTAGTGACGATGAAAAAGAAAAATTCAAAACATTGCTGACAATGGATATGGATGCGATCAAAGAATACGATGTAAAGTTGATCATGGATCTATGCACTAAATATATTACCGATAGCAAGCCCTGTTTACCCAACCAGTTGATCAGGGGTGAATCAAACGGATCAACGCCAATATTGGGCCAGCCTACTTACCGGGAAGCCAAAGCAAAATGGATGGAATATAAATAACCAATCATTAAAATCATCATCATGCCATTCTTCGATTTTCATTGCCACCCCGCCTTTAAACACCTGATGTCGGCCGACACTTCCCTGACGCCCTGGCACCCTATCAAAGTAAAACTGAAGGTGGGCAAGCTTTTTGGAAGGGAAATATCCATTGGTATCAACCAGTTGTTCAATGGTTCTTTTAATTCACAGAGCAACCTGAACCAGATGCAAAAAGGCCGGGTAAACCTGGCTGGCGTAGTGTTATACTCGCTTGAAAACAAGATCGCCAAAGGGATCCTGGAAAGAAAAATTGCCAACAGCGGTAAGATCAATATGCTGGATCCTGTGATCCTTCAGCAACTGGAACTTGGAACTGACTATTACGCATCCACGAAAAGAACGATGGATTCATTGCGCTCGAATCCTACTCCACCCGATTCGGTGAGAACAGCTGCGGGTGCAAATTTCAAATTCATTAATTCTGTTGCAGATTACGATCCTACAGATACGAAAACGGTTCATGGCATTCTTATCCTGGAAGGATTGCATAATTTCTGTTCCGATCCTTTCAGCGCAAATGCTGCAGCAGATTTTGATGCCAACTTTGAAGATTTTAAAAACAGGTATCATACACGCATATTCGCAGTTAACATTCCGCACCTCCAGGATTTCCCTTATGCCAATCATGCATTTGGTATGCAGTTCATCAATGAAAGCCTTTTCTATCCTTCCCGGAGCGGGTTTAATGATTGGGGTAAACAACTGGTGAAAAAAATGTACGACAACAATATTCTCATCGACGTTAAACACATGAGTTTATTCACCCGTACACAGTTGCAGGCGATTAAAAGCCAGGTGGGCTACCAGGATATGCCACTGATATGCACTCATGCCGGACTTACCGGTTGCCATAGCAATGACCGTTATAAATATTTATCTACCCGCCCCAAAAACGAGAACGGTGTTTGGCGGCTCCGGCATTATAAAACATATGGCACGGTGCCCGACAGTGCATTCAACTTAAGCAGCATCAATTTATATGACGATGATATCCTGGCGATCCTTCATTCAAAAGGACTCATCGGCATTTCACTCGACCAGCGCATATTGGGTTTTCCTACAGAGAGTGTGGCGTACCAGATAAACGACAGTCCGTACGACCAGGAATACATTGGCCCGGCGGAAGCAGCCTTCTTCTTCCGCGGTCATACTGAGCCAGGCGATGCCGTTCCTTATACTCCAAATGATGATGTGTTAACAGGTGATGAAGCCATGACCCATGGCGAAATGAGTTTTGAATATCATTATTATTATTTCCTGAACCAGGTTTTTCATATTCTCAAAGTTGCCTCCAATGCTGGCATACCGGTAAGGGAAGCGGCAGGGCGCATTTGCATAGGATCAGATTTCGACGGGCTCATCAATTCATTGGATTGCTGCACATCCGCAGAACAATATGCCGGTTTTAAAGATGGCTTAAGGGAAATACTGGCCAATACGCCACGTTTTTGGAGAAATAGTCCCATTCGAAAATCGGAGATCGATATCGATGAATTACTGGATGGCATTTTCTTCAGTAACGCATACCGTTTTTTGCAGGTAAACTTCACATAAACATACGGGATACAAACGCCCAATATTCATTAACATTATTTTAATAGATATGCTTTTAATCTTTTGATCCCTGGCCGGTCTTAGATGCATATTCAATCACTTTTAAAATAATGAAACATGAAAAATTTACTACTTAACATCCGGAAATTCTTTAGTATCGAAAATGGTTTTGCAGTTTTACCAGGTAATATCCTATAATCAAAAGAAAACATTGTATAATCCAAAAAGCGTTACAGAAAAAGACTAACGCCTGGCAGTAGATGCCGGGCGTTTTTTATTTTGTATCATGCTCACTTTCTACGCCAATGTTGAAACTTGCCGAAAATTATATGCTGCCTGACAAAAAACCGTTAAATCACCTTTGCACGAGTATGATACCATTCATAGATTTATAGGACTATTCACCGAAAGAGAAAAAATCTTTTCTGGATAAAAACAGGAACTTTGAAACATAGGATTCAAATATTCTGTAACCCAAATTTGAGCTTACCTGTCAAATTCATTTGTTTGCAGCTCACCTGGCTAAATCAGCCATTTACAGATCTTAATATACATTTTCCAAAATACCGTATTACTACGTATGTTATTGACCTAAAAAAATCGCATATTTCACAACCCTAATAATTAACCCTAAAACCCAATTTTATGAGCGTACACTTTATTACCTTAGGACAAGCAAAAATCTTAAATGAACGTTTTAGAACCAAAAGAGAACTTATCCTGGATCCTGAATACAAAGAGAAAGACGTTCTTCCCTTCTGTGAAACTTTTAGCAGGGACGCCTTTGATGCAATATTGAGCCAGGAAGGGTGTAAGGCCATCCGGTTTTACCTGGGCATGGAAGAAGATGACAAGATTGTAATGGTGGCTGTTGGAGTGAATGACGCTGATGAAGACATGCTTCCGGAATCTGAGGACACAGTAATAATTGAAGAAAATAAGATCATAGAAACAGGTTATCGTTGTCCTACCACCTGCCCTCCACCTTCAGCGCTAAATCAAAGTTAAAACGAAATGAATGGAGATTACTAGTTATGATATTTTAATTTTTTCAATAACTGTTCCTGCTGTGATAGGCCTGGTTAGATTTTCAAAAATCAACCAGGCTTATTACCCTTTTATTTTTTCTATATGGACAGGTTTTTTCAATGAATTGATCAGTTTTATTCTCCTGAAACTTGGTCATCACAATGTTATCAATTTCAATATTTACCTTTTGCTCGAATCATGGTTGATTACCTGGCAGTTTAATCTTTGGGGACTGTTTAAAAAAAGATCAAAAACATTCCCGATCTTAATGGGAGTAATAATTGTCGCATGGTGTATCAACAGCATTTTTACAAAAATGAAAACTTTTAATTCTCATTTTCTGATCGGCTACTCCTTTATGATTAGCATGATGAGCATTATTATTTTTAATCGCCTGATCGTTACAGAACGGAAGAACTTGCTAAGAAATTCTGTTTTTCTGATTTGTGTAGCGTTTGTATTATTTTATACATTCAATGTATTATCTGAGATTTTCTGGATGTATAGTATTACAGAAAATGGGGATTTGGCCAGTAATCTGAATAAGATCATTCCTATAAGTAACTTAATATCATATATACTTTATTCATTTGCCATTTTATGGATGCCGAGCAAACAAAAATTTACACTTCCGTCATCATAGCCGCTTTGATCATTGGCGCTATTTTGGTCTTCTTTATTGTTTCGCTGATACAGCAACAAAAAAGGAATAACCGGTTGTATAAATCAAAAATACTGGCCGAGATCACTACCCAGGAAAATGAGCGGGCCCGGGTTGCTGCCGATCTGCATGATGAACTGGGTCCATTGCTATTTACGGTAAAATTTAAGCTGAGTAATATTGATACCAATCCCGAAGATCAGCAGGCTTTGGAAGAAGCGGGCGTTCACGTCGATGATATTATTCAACGCATCCGGGAAATTTCTAATGACCTGATGCCTGGCACTTTACTGCGAAAAGGAGTAATCTATGCGATTGATGAATTCATTGACCGCATGTCTAAGACAAGTACATTAAAAGTACTTTTCACCCATGAAGATATTCCGGAAATTTCCAATACAGCGTCTATCAATATTTATCGAATTGTTCTGGAGATCATTCACAATACACTGAAACATGCAAATGCCAGTTTATTAAAATTAAATCTTAGTCAAGAGGCCGATAAGTTGATTCTGCTGAGTGAAGACAATGGGGTTGGATTTAATTATTCAACTGAACGCAGTGAAAATACCGGGCTTGGATTAAGAAATTTACTTAACAGGACAGAACTGATGGGAGGTGAGATGTTTGTAGAATCGGCACCTGGAAAAGGAACAAAGTATACCGTAGAATTACCCATCCTAAAACTGATAAAATCATGAAACCTGGTCAGTTGCCTATAAGAATCGTACTTGCAGATGATCACGAAATTTTCCGTGATGGATTTAATAGTTTGCTTAAGAAACAGAATGAAATTGTAATGATCGGTGAAGCTTCCGATGGAGAACAACTGATCGAGATCACAGAAAAATTAAAACCCGATGTGGTACTCACCGACATACGCATGCCCAATATGGACGGTATTGAAGCGACAAAAATTCTTACCAAAAAGATACCATCAGTTAATGTGATCGCTTTATCTATGTTTAACGATGATAACCTTGTGATCGATATGATGGAAGCCGGGGCTAAAGGGTATTTGCTGAAAAATGCCCATAAGACAGAAATGCTCGAAGCCATTAAATCGGTGCATAACCACGAGATCTATTATTGCAAACAAACTTCCGATAAACTGGTACAGATGATTGCCAGGAGTCGCTTTAATCCTTATAAAGACAGTGTTACACCCTCTTTCACCAACAAGGAAATAGAAGTGATCAAACTGATCTGCCGCCAGTTTTCAAATAAAGAGATCGCCACCCAATTATTTCTCAGCGTACGAACCATCGAAGGTTACCGGGAAAAAATACAGGAAAAGATGAAGGTGAAAAATACCGCTGGGATTGTTGTATATGCTATCCAGAACAATATCTACCCCATGTAAACTATGCTGATTTCTTAATCTCTTTCAGGTTATACCCTGTTGCTTCTACATAATGGGTTACAATCACAGAATAGGAGCGAATCGTTTCTGATGTTGCCTGCACTTCATACGCAGCATTTTTTGCTTCATGCAAAATTTCCGCAATTAACTCATCGCTGGCTTTATGATACTCGGCAGTTGGCAGGCTATGTTGTGTACCATTGCTGGCCCCGATCGACTTTGTGAAACCATGCCGGATCATTTCCTGGTCGAGTTTATAGTAATCATCTCCCGTAATTTGCCGGTCTGTTTTACCATGTAATTCTATGCGTGCAAGAAAGCGGTTCATGAGATAATTATCTAAACCACAAATTACACCCCATTATCAGTTTCAACTACCGTAGTAATACTGCAAATCATCGTACAAGTACGGATATTCGAAGTATTATTTGTTACCTTCTTAATGCCAGATGTTAAAAAAAACAATTCAGCTATTGCAGTTCCATTATTTCTTCAATCACCCTGATGTTACCTGCACCATTCAGGTAACTGTACATCAAAGTAAAAGTCTTTGTAACAGGATCGTAACTGCAGGTACCCGCATTGGTAAGAGATGGAAACGTGGGTGAAATTCCACTAGGCGTCACTGTTACTGCAAATGAAACCGGGTCTACTTCGAGGAACATAAAGCCCCCGGTAAATCCATATTGTCCCATTTCGGTATCTGAAGTGGTAACATCTACCGTACTCAGGGTTTTCTCCTCATCAATCACAATTACGCCGGCAACCGGGCTAGCCGTGGTTGGACCATTGTACCGGGTTAGTGTGCCGGTTGCATGATACACTCCATCAAAAGCATTCTTAACTTTTAACTCCACAAGGTAATCCTTTCTCAATGCGCTGATCTCCCCATCGCTTACCTGCGTGATGGTAAAAGCAAGTGCATAACTATTCCCGGCAACAGCGGATGGATCGAGCTTTACTTTTAATCGTGCAGTTTTCCCTATGGCAGGTAAAGTAAACTCACTGGAAGATAATTGAAATACACTGGCAGGTGGTATTTCAAATGAGGTTCCGTTATCACTATTGTATGTGTTTAATAATACAGGATTAACGGCTACCTGTACCTGCACATCTTTGCTTGCATTCGACCGGGGCAATATCCTTAATTCAGTGAGGTCAAATTCAACAAGCCCTGATGAAAAGTCCATGGCAAATGAATGCATTACCGCCGTGTCGCCTTCGGTAAATTCCGAAATGACCCGGTTGGTATTATCATTAATATCAAGTGCATACTTTTCTTTTACGCATCCTCCACAAATTCCTGCCAGCAACAAAAAGAGTAATAATCTATATGTTCGCATAAGTTTAGTTTTTAATTTTATTAATAGCCTGTATTCTGTTGCATATTGGGGTTGGCGTTCATTTCCGTTTCAGGTATTGGTAACGCCCATGCCCTGCTCCCTGAAGAGAGCGAACAAATATTGCTGGGTGTATCGGTTTCTGCACACCGGTCAACAGGAGTTTTATTCCAACGCTTCAGGTCAAAAAAACGCTGCCCTTCAAATGCCAGTTCTTTTCTTCTTTCAGTTTTGATAACACTTAGCAAGGCCTGGCCGGTTTCAGTTGCCACCGGGAAATTGAATATCCTGTTCTGCCTGATCATGTTGATGTCATCACGTGCCGCTCCTTCATTTCCAAGCTGGAAATAGGCTTCTGCCCGGTTGAGATACATTTCTGATACACGGAAAACTTTCCAGTCTACAAATCCACCGCCTTCCAATGGTGAAGCCGGACTTTTACCCCGGTGTTTGATCACGGCCAATCTCGGCGCATGGGGGATACCATTAAAATTTCCAACGTTGGCGATGTAGCTGTCATATCGTACATCATTCAATGCATCATATAAACCATCGATCTCCAGCGTGGGCCTGTAAAGCGATTTATTTCCCCTGGCGAAGAATACATTCTCGTAAGGCGTACCATCGTTTATGCTTTGAAATGATACTGCCCAGATGACCTCGGCCTGGCTGTCATCAGTCCAGATCAAAGGAAATTCATTCATATCTGCAATAGGTATCTCATCAACAAGGCGAGTTGAAGCATCTATACATTGTTGCCATTGGCCGGCGTACAGGCTTACCCGTGATAGCAATGCATATGCTACGTTTACATTCATTTTAGACAGTCCACCGCTGCTACCGGAAGTGGTTCCAAAAACAGTGATGGCGTCATTGATATCTTTGAAAATATTGTCATAGCATTCCTTTACAGAATTCCGGGCTGGTTTTGCCGTTGCGTCATAAGTACTTATGTAAGCAATGCCTGGCACATCTGAATTTCGGTCAAAATTCGGAGCGAAATAACGAAGCAGGTCAAAATGCACCATGGCCCGGATGGTTAATGCCTGTGCCTTGATTTTTGCTGCACGGTTTGCATCTGCGGTAGCAATTGCATCAATATCCCTAAGAATAATGTTTACCCCGGAAATGATATTATATGCATTGGCGAAAGTGATCTGCACATTCAACTCATCTGCAGCATATGTCCATTCAGTCATTTTACGATAATTGGGAAAATCTTCAAATGTTTCTACCAGGTCGTCCGACATCATATCGGGCAATCCGGAAAAAGATGCAGGTTGTAATACACTTCCAACCGCCGTTGGTACGGAATTGAAGTAACCATCACCCAGGAAACCTTTGTAGGCACCCGTTAAAACAAAATCGGCCTGCTCAAGGGTAGATAAAGGTTGCGACCCATCCAGGCTGAATTCAGGGACCAGGTCGATCTTTTTAGAACAGGAAAAACAACAAACAACACTCAGTGTGATGAACAACAGGTATTGAACAGATACTCTTTTCATGATTGATAATTTTTAACTGCTTTGGTATATGAATTAATTAGAGTCCTATATTCACACCGATGGTGTATGTTTTTAATGTCGGGTATTGCGCACCGTTATTAACGGCTGTGCCACCGGGAGGAACTTCAGGATCATATCCACGATACTTTGTATAAGTAAACAGGTTCTGGCCCTGGGCAAATACCCGCAAACTATTAAGGCCATATTTTTTCAGCAGGGATTTATCTACTTCGTATGACAAGCGAATATTCCTCAGGCGCCAGAATCCTCCATTTTCAAGGAAATAATTGGTATTGGGTAACTGGTAATCACTGGTTGCCCTTGGGATCTCGGTAATATCTCCGGGGTTTCTCCATTCCCTCAACAGGTCTCGTGACAAACCGGAAACGAGATAGGCCGGATTCTCCACATTCTGGCGATCGTTATTATATATTTCGTTGCCCAGTGAATAGATCCAAAATACTTCCAGCTCCATACTCTTATAACTGAAACTGTTTGTGATACCGCCAAAATAAGGCGCATCAGCTGTTCCAAAGAATACCCGGTCGCTTGGATCATACACATTGGTGGTGCCTTTTCCATCCTTTGTATAATACAATGGATCACCATTGGCAGGATCAACACCAGCATATTTAACGAGGAAGAATGTTTGTGCGGGCATCCCTGTTTTTAAGAAAGTTGCTCCAAACGGCACGGTGTCGGTACCGTTAGGTAATGATAGTACGGTATTCTTATTGTAAGTAAAGTTGGCATCGATTGTCCAGCTGAAATCATTGGTCTTGATGGGTACCAATTTCAGGTTGAGCTCTATTCCTTTATTACGAAGGCTTCCTGCATTGGCCAGCACCCCCGTAAATCCGGTTGTTTGTGAAAGTGGCGTAACATAAAACAGGTCTTTCGTTTTGCTGTTGTAATATTCTACAGATCCACTGATGCGGTTCTTCAGCATGGCAAACTCGACCCCCGCATTTAAAGTAGATTTTTGTTCCCAACGCAGGTTCGGGTTTCCCGGGCTGTTCAACGCCAGTCCCGGATTCCCGGCATAATTTACTTTCCCGAATAAGGGCCTTGAAGCAAAATCCCCAATACCCTGTTGATTGCCAACTGAACCATAACTGAGTTTTACTTTAAGTAATTCCAGTGTCGGCTTTAAGGAGCGCATAAACAATTCATCTGATGCAATCCAGGCTGCACCTACATTATAGAAATTGGCAAACCGGTTGTTCGACCCAAAACGCGATGATCCATCACGACGATAACCTGCATGCAAAAAGTATTTATTCTGGTAGCCATAATCTGCCTCGGTGAAATAAGATACCAGCGTATTGCGTGTACCCGTTCCTGTTACATCAGGTATAAAACCATTGTCTGATGTGCCCGGTGTTATCGACGATTCATTGCGGAAAGGCAGGATGAGCCCATAACCGGTATACCCAAAGGTTCTCGTATTGGTATTGATATATTCCTGGTAAACACCTACACCCAGGTCGTGATCACCAAATACTTTCTTGTAATTCAACGAAGTAGTACCGATATACCGGAAGTTGCGTCCAAAGCCCCTGTTGAGACTGCCGGTATTGCCCACCGTTTGCGTACTGCCGGTATAAGTATCAGGACTTAAATAAACCTGTGTTTCGTTTTGTGTATAATCAAAACCCCAGTTGGTGCGGGCAGTAAGGCCTTTTACAAACGGGATCTTATATTCCACGAATGCATTGGCTATACCTTTCCATTGTAATGTAGAGGTTGGATTCTCCAGCAGTTCTTTTAATGGGTTCGGTTGTGCGTTAGCGGTATTGTCAACAGCATACTTTCCATCCTTATCATAGGGAGTTAAATATGGAAGGCTCCAGCGGATCGCATTCAAAGGTGACCCGATATACTGATCATTTTCTGCGGTATTCTCGAGTCTTGAGAAACCGAAAGACGTGTTAACCCCAAACCGCAGTTTATCATTGCCTGATTCAATATTTACCCTTCCGGTATAACGTTTAAGACCTGTTGAACGAACAATGCCTGTTTGGTCGAAATATCCCAGAGATGCATAAAATCGGGATTTTTCGTTGCCACCTGATGCACTCAACTGGTGTGATTGGGTATTGCCCTTGCGGAAAAATACATCTTCCCAATTTGTATTTATCCTGGAAAGGCTGTCAACATCCCCCGGCGTCCAACCGTTGGGGTTACCATTGTCGATTTCGTACTGGAGTTTTTCTGCTGAGTTCATCAGCTTCAATCTCGATCCGGGCCAATTGCTCTGGCCGATCTGCATATCATAATTTAAACGCAGCTGACCTGCTTTTCCTTTTTTGGTGGTGATCACCACTACTCCACCTGCGGCCCTTGATCCATAGATAGATGCTGCTGCTGCATCTTTAAGAATGTTGATGCTTTCAAAATCGCCCTGGTTGATGGTTGCAAAGTCGGAGGCGTTTACCTGTACGCCATCGATGATGTACAGCGGAGCCGTAGATCCATTGAGAGACCCCCGGCCACGGATAAGGATATCCGCAGATGCGCCCGGCTGCCCTGTTCCTGTTTTTACAAACACGCCCGTAGACTGACCTTGAAGGAGCTGATCAAAGGATGCGATCGGCTGGGTACGCACTTCATCAATTACCACGCCACTCACCGATCCTGCCGAACTTCTTTTCGACCTGCTGGAATAACCAGTAACCACTACTTCAGTGAGGGACCGGTTCTTACCCGGTGTCAACTTTACATTCAGGAAACTTCCGGCAAGTGGCATTTCTATGTCGTTATAGCCAATAGACGACAACACGATCGAGCGGGTTGTTGCTGGTACCGAAACGCTAAACTGTCCCTGTGCATCTGTAGTACCTAAAGCCCGCCCGTCCTTAAGATTAACGGTAACGCCTGCCAGGGGAACTCCTGATTTTTCATCGGTCACTTTTCCGCTAACCGGTTTCTGGGCCCAGGCAGCAGACAATCCTGTAAAAATACAGGTGATCATTAGTAAAAACTTTTTCATACGCCTTGATTTATTCGTTCATTAAGCTGACAAATAATTATGAGCGTATGCTTCAGCAGGGAGGCGTTAAAATACCGGAATGTGAAAAATTGGGGTTGAAGTATTAATTCTGTTGATAGAATATTTTATACTTAGGGCTATTTAGGTCTGCGAAGGGCTTCATACAGATCGGCCCTTTTTTCAGTGTATACATGAAGCACATTGCCTAATGCTTCGTAATTAATTCTTGGATCGAAATGAAGCAAGGCAATACTTTTGGTGAAATGTATATATTGGATAACGGTGTGTTTTAGTTTCTTCGATTTAACTGACGCGGATAATGCAGATAAATCCTCGCATCTTTTTATAACAACCGAATCCATTTCTACATTCTTTTTGCCGAAATCTCTCAGGATAAAAACATCCACGATGCTGTCAATACCTTTTGTATGTTGTTTTGCTTTCGTTTTGAACACCCTATCAGTACGACAGGAATAGACCAAACACAATAAAATAAACATGGATATATAAAAACATGCTTTCATCCCGATCAGTTTTTAAATATAGATTTATTAATAGATCCCTGGATCAGTTGCAAAGAACTATCTACCTTTTGGAATACTTCTCTGTTTGACCTGGCAGACTCATTAATACTTCCATTGATAGATTGAAAAGCTTGTCGAATAGATCGCTGCTCCTCTGCAGATCTATTGATTCCAATTACAATACCTCTTAATTGATTACTAATGCTATCGAAATTTGAATCTATTTGTATGGTTGGATTAAATTGTATGACTATTCCGCCGCTGTCTTTTCCCGGGTATAATACATCTTTGATTGAAACAATAACGGTATCCTTATGTAGCAGGTAGTTAATTGAGCTGTTATCGAAAACCAGTTTTGTAGAATCGCAACAACAGGATTGATTTTTTTGTTTCGATTTAACAGGATCAGGGTCTTCTGTTGGTTCTATTAGTTTAGCAAAGTTCCAGTTTTCAAGGAGAAAGATACTTGATGGCTGTGCAGGATTCACCGCATTTTCCGGGATTAATTTAACCAACGGCAACAATAAAATTCCAATACATAGGCAGGCTATCTGCAAAAGTTTCCTAATCTTAGCCACTTCCGGTAAGTTTTCCAGCTGGTAGCGGTCATCTTTAAAATATAAGAGCAATAAAACAGACAATAATATCAGAAGACTTGTTACGTATATGATGATACCAGTTTTTTGTGTACTCCTGATGATCCTGACCAATTCTGTTTTTGCTAAGCCTTCACTTATGTTTTTTGATTGGAGAACATAGGTTTTATATGCGTCCAGCAAATCTGCTCGTTGAGTAATTAAAATATTAATAGGAAACTGCTTGCTTTTGATCGCTTGTTGAAAGTACTGATCTATTTTATCTACAATAGCATCCTTCATTTCAACCTTGTTCAACTGTGATGAGATACTATCATTCTGATTTTTTATTTCTGTTGCAAGCGAACTATTTCCAAAAATAGACAGCGTTGATGATGAAAGTGTAGAATCTAAATGATCGTATTTATATTTTTCAGACAAATAATGTAAATATTCTATTTTTCGATTGAGCGTATCAATGGTTTTCATTTGTTGAAACCCGTTGGTAAATTCTTTTTCTTTTACAGAAAAGCTATAACCGAAAGAGGATTTGTTGGCAGATATAAATAATATAAACAAAATCACTACAGTAACCACCAACATAACACTGGGTATGAACTTTCTGGATAATTCCTTATTTCCTATATAATCCCTGAGAGTTGGATGTGTTTGATAAAATATATAAGGAATGAGATATGCGAGTCCAATGATAATCAACAATAATATACTATCATTAACCCTGTTGAAAGCTGTAAAAAAGAGTGTAACGATTAATTGGATGGAAAAGAGTAAATACAGAACCCCAACTTTAACTGATGCTATACTATCCGTTATATTATTCTGCAGTTCATTTACACTTGGTTGGCTTTTTACGTCTTGTCCTAGTTTATTGATTTCAAATTTATAATCTTTGATTTTGTGTGTTAAATGTTTAATATTCTGGCTGAATGATCTTACATAATACAAGAGTGCTGCAACTGATAATAAAATAATTAACGCAGTTTTTATGAACATCCAGTGCCCAGGTATCACCAGGAAACAAAAAAATATCAAGGAAATGATTACCAAAAATTCTGCAATCCTGTTTCGCAAATGTTTAGTCACATCATTCTGAAACTGGAATAAGGTTAAAATAAAAAGCAGCACCAGAGGTAGTGAAAAATAAACCATGGAAAAAAAACGAAACAAGGTTGGCAGGCCAACCAGTTTTGTTTCACTTAACACGGAAAACAATTTCGGTATAACGATTCCCATGGCCGGAATACCCACGATGGCACCAATAATGATCGCCAGGTAATCTGATTTTATTTTATCCCAGAAGCTACTCATACTATTTTTAATTGAGTTTTCTTGAGCCATTAGCATATCCTTTATTCAACCCTGAATGGAATGGTTTTCACAATCGTATCACCGCTGGCAGATACAACTTTTGCTTCTGCAGTAAATCGCCCTCCCGCTTTAAAAGGATTTTCTGCTGTAATCACCGCAACCCGCTGTTGTGCAAATTGAAATAAAGGGTATATAAAATTAATGGTAGTATCAAGCGGAAAGATCCGATAATACACCTTAAGGCCTTCCGATACAACGCCCCTGTTGGCATCCCTGAAAAGTGTTGCAGTAAGCACGATGGACTGACCACTTGTACTATCCAAAACATAATCGTCGGCACTCAACTGCATATCATCGGGTAATGCAGGCAAGAACTGAATGATGGTATCAATGGAAAAACTATCTACCATCGCCTTAAATTGCACAGGTTCTGCCACCGTGTCCCGGCAGGAAACCGTTGCATATCCTTCTGTATTTACTGTTACGATCTGCAGCGTATCTCCATTGCTAAACCTGGCTTTGCCGGATATTTTGAATACAACATTCCTGCTGGCCGTGGATGCTTCCGGATGTACTTTAACCTTAATAGTACTTAGTGAAACACCATCAGCATCTACCAGTATCGAAGAAACAGATTGAAACGAAATAATATCACCCACCTGCGGGCCATCAATATTTTGAACGCTGTACTGATCATTTTGTTTTTTACAGGAAAAAAATAACAGTAAGACCAGGCATGAAATAATTTTCATAAAATTTGATTTAAACATATTGTAAAGTGAAGGCCTGTGTATTTGGAAAACCATTGGAATCCATGGTAGACATCATGATCTTAACGTTGGTGGGTTGAGCAGGCGCCGAGCCTACCACCACAAACACATTGTCATCATATTCATTTGTCCCCGGCAAATAATCTTTATCCCAAATAACCTGTTTCACCCTTTGATCATTCACATTTAAGAAGAACAGCGGATGCTCCGGTGGAATCGTTAAGGTTATCCTGATGGGATTATCTGTAGGATCCGTCATACCGGCCCGCCAATGAATAAAGATTTCTGTCGGATTATTGACCCGGCTTACCCTGTTAGGTGTTGCCTTTGGATTTCTTAGTGTTGTGCTCATATAAAATATTTATTGTGCCGGATTAAATTTATTGGTGATGATGCCATTGCCGAATGTGCTGAAAAATGAACGCAAATTAAAATCGATGGATAGCGATACAAAAGGTGATCCTTTGAATGATAATTTTTCCCTGCTGATAAGAGGATTGGGAGAATTTACATAATAGAGATAAAATCCACCATTGAGTTTGAACCATGGAAGCAACCTGAATCCAATGCCGGTAACCAGGGCTACATCTTTACTTAGCAGTCCTTCTCTTACATTTTCTTTTTTAATAGATTTTAAGGAAACACCAATGAGTAAAGAAGTTCTTGACCCAATACAATCCCATACAGAAGGCTTGTAATGGCTTAATGGTAAAGAGGTATCTATTGACCTGAAATAAATATTCACAGCCGCATAAGGGTTTCCAATATCCATCTGACCTACATATGCATACCCAACATCGAAAGTGATGTGAAGTTTTGCCTGTTCCTGCATTCCTTCAGGATGAGTACTTATGATAACAGACCTAACCTGAACATTGCGTACTATAATTTCCTTCACAATAAAATTCGCCAGTTCTTCAATTGAAACAATACTTGTATCATACAGTTGCATGATATAGTCCTGCTTGTCCTCCAGGTCCTTTTTTTGTAGCGTATCCAGACTAATGATTGAAGTAAACAAATTATTCAGGTGCCGCTTGAATATGTTATAATTTCTATCGTCTATCCTGATCTGTACCCAATTTGCATGAGATAATTCCTGAATGAGTTGCGTATCTGCTCTTTGAACATTGGAAAGAAATCCATTTAATTTAGGTAAACGAGGATTTCCAACAAACCCTTCTAATTCTTCTCGTAAAACAAGGTTAATATTACTGAGGCTGGTTAATGCCTGTGAAAAAGTCATTAGCTGGTTAGAAAAATCAATATCGGGCAAATAATAATTCGGATTCTTGGATGAAACGATTTGCTTTGCCCTAAGGGTAAGTTCATTCACCAGGTGACTCCATCCAAGGGTTCCGGCATAGGGATCATTTATGTTTATGCTGGCTGCCTTGTTAATAATTGACTGAAAGTTCCGGTCATTCCTGATATCATTGGTTAGTTTCGTTGAATCTTCTTCGGACAGATCAGAAAATGTATATAACCTCAGATCAAAAAAATATTTTGAATCTGGTTTTAAGTAATATGGCATGGGGATGACCACTTCGTTTCCACTAAAATCAACGTCCCTTATAACTGAATCTGAACGAAAGACAAGGTTGCCTTTGTGATAATAAATGTCTGGAGGTATAATGTCTTTATCGACGACTTTCTTACTTGCTTTAATCTCGGCATAATCCTTTTTATTTACCTGCAGAATTCGGGCAACAACCGCTTTCACTGTTGTTGAACAATTTTTGATCTTTAAATTAAAGGGTTGATCAAACGGCAGTAGCCCGTTAAAGGCTCCCGACGTTACATCATATTCCAGTACTTTGATATTCTGTGAAAACCCTGCATTGGAAAATATTCCAATCATACAAAACAACAGGAGTGTATGATACCGCATAAACATCGCTTTAATTGCCTACTCTATATCCCGTTTTCGGCTTCCCGGTTTAATGATATATAATTTCTGCATGTTGATTATGCACGGCAGTTGCATTGCCATAAACAATACATGAACAGGTTTCGGCTACTAGCCGCCACATCAAATGCAAACAGAGGCAGGTGTTGGTAGAATAGACTTCTTTTGAATGCCCATTTCTAGCCGGAAGCAAGCTGGATTCCATGTCGGGAAAGAATACATGAACAGGAATCCGGTTATTTGGAAAGGATGAGCAATTAGTAATTAATAATTAGTAATTAATAATTAAAAGTAGAAACAAGTTCTTCCCGGGTCAACCGTGAAAACACGGGTTTTTAATCCGTAGTTCCACGATAGGTTGACTTCATTCAATGATGAAGAAGCCATAGGAATAAATTGTAGAAAGAAGAAAGAAAAAATGCAGTAGTATAAGTAAACAAAATAATGATCGGTGTGTTGATGCGCCGAATTTACTCCCCGCCATGCCTGGCAATCACAACCGACATATACGTTGTGTAGGTACTTCCACTATCGCGGCGGGCAAATCCAATGCCTATATCGGTCAAGGAAGCATTCCAGGTTCCTACGCCAAGCAGGTGATTTCTATGGCCAAAAGAAGCAACTCCTTTATCGATGATCAATGCATAAATAGCTTCTTCACCATCCTCTGCATCGGCCATGATTGATTCGAAATGATTCTCCGTTTTTTTCCTGAGCCACGATGGATTCAAAGTATAACCAGCCTTATTGATATAGTAATTCATTCCATATCCACCAGGATCGGTATGACCGAAATAATTGCGTCTTGCCATATCTGCGGCTTTTTCTTCAGCAACTTTTGCGAGTACAGGATTCCATGTGAGTGCTGATTTTTTGATGGATAGATTGCGGGGAAGGGAAAGATCTTCCCTGTATAAGGGTGCATGCAGGCGAATGTCATTCAGCAATTCAAATGCCAGGCGGGCCTCTTCCCGATCGATGACAACCTCATCCTGTATTGAACAGGAAACCGATATCAACAAGATCAGCATCATTCCAAAAAGCCTGGCCACAATACGCATGTATGAAGATATTTTTTAACTCAATATGCAAAGATAACCCGAAACTAACGTGTAAGATTACCTGATAATATCGCTAAAAGACAAAACTTAATCCTCCGTGCAGGATATACTTGCCATAGCCTGCTTCCAGGAAGATCCGGGCATTATCTGATAAAGAAAACTGTGCGCCTAAGCCAGCCTGGTAAGCCAGTTCAGAAGGTTTTTCAATATAATTCAGTTTATTGCCGGCAGCATCGATGTAATCCTGCTTCCAGGTGTTCACGCCAATGGCAGTGCGCAGGTAAGGCGTTACTTTGGAGTTATTGATTGGCATGTAACGAACCAGGTTCAACATAAAGGCCCAGTTATCGAGTGACCCATCCAATACTTTTGCGTTACTGCCATCATAATAAGGTACCGATGTTTTACCATGACTTACCAGCAGCCCGATACTCATCAACCTGCTGAACCGATAATCGATCGCACCGGTAATTGGACCTGTTTGTGCAAAATCTCCTTTATAATAATACCGGAAATCGGCCAGTTGTTCTTTATCAAGGTTTGGAAAACCATAACCTGCCGATAACAGTACCGTTGGTTTGAATTTTTCCGTGACTATTTTTTTTACGACTGTTCTTTTGGTGACTTTGCGATAACGGGGATAACCCACGCCGGGTCTAACCCTTACCCTTACCTGCGCATCTGCCACCTCACATGCCAGGCAGGCCAGGATCAGCATAGGAATGACGATCTTTTTCATGAAGCATAATTTAGTAGCCCTCAGATAGGAAAAAGACCCGGTGGTTTAATTCTGCTTCTATAAATAAATGTTAACATAAATGGCCGGTATACAAACCGGCCATGATGGAAGTGGGCTATGCCGGGCTCGAACCGGCGACCCTCACGTTGTCGACGTGATGCTCTAAACCAACTGAGCTAACAGCCCTCCAGGTATATATACAAAATTAAGGAACCCAATCTTTTGCCTGCCATTATATTTTCCGAAGAGATGTTTTTTTAATGAGGATCACCGGGTTTGCAGGATATAAAAGGCATTTGGCAGATTCGGCCAACCCTTTTCCAGCTTACTTTATTTCTTTGTGTTTCATCATGCAAATAAATAAATCAAATGTATTGTGTAGAAACAAAACAGCTTTCACATAGTTATTCATCCGGAAAGGTAATCCTTGACAATATTAATCTGCAGGTTCCATCAGGCGCCATCTATGGTTTCCTGGGACCCAATGGCGCAGGCAAAACAACATCGTTAAAGTTATTACTCGGTTTGCTAAAAAAACAACATGGCGACATCTGTATATTTAATACCCCCTTTCATTCTCACCGGATTGAGATCCTACAAAAAACAGGGTCATTGATCGAAAGCCCTTCTCTCTATGGGCAATTATCTGCCTGGGAAAATCTTCAGGTGCTGCAGAAAATTTATGGTTGTTCATCAACAAGAATACAGGAGGTATTACGCACCGTTGGACTGCATGATACCGGTAAAAAAAAGGTAAGCCAGTTTTCTTTGGGTATGAAACAGCGTTTAAGCATTGCTGTGGCTATTCTGCATCAGCCTTCCTTACTCATACTGGATGAACCAACGAATGGATTAGATCCAAATGGCATCATTGAAATAAGAGGTCTTTTAAAATGTCTAAATGAAGAACAGGGTATCAGCATCATCATATCAAGTCACTTGTTGGCCGAAGTAGAGAAAATTGTAACCCATGTAGGCATCATTAGTCATGGAAAAATGAGGTTCCAGGGTACACTGAAAGATCTCGTGAATGAACAGCAGCAATCTTCAAAACTCGTCATAGAAACCAATGATCCTGCCAGGTCGATGGAAATAATTCAATCCATGCAACTAACGGCAGGATCAGAGGAAGGACGTATCATCCTTCCTATTCCATCCAGGGAAGTCATTGCCCGGTTAAACAACCTGCTTGTACAAAACGGTATAGAAGTATATGAGATGAGTGTATTAAAAAAAGACCTGGAATCTACTTTTATGAAACTGATTAATCTTCCTTACTATGCATAATACTTTCATTAACTGCATTGCTGCTGAATGGATAAAAAAAAGAAGAAGTTTTGCCTATTGGCTGGTAATGGCAGGAGGTTTATTCATCCCGTTGATCAACCTACTCATCTTTTTCTGTTATCCGAAACAACTGTTGACCATGCACGCTTCCGGTGATTTTTGGAAACAGTTGTTTGATCATAGCTGGCAAACGATGGCATTTATGTTGTTGCCAATGGGTATTGTTATGGCAGTAAGCCTTGTTACACAGCTGGAATACAAAAACAATACCTGGAAACAGGTGCATGCCATGCCCCTATCAATCGCCAGCATTTATTTTTCCAAACTGGTAATCCTTTTCATCATGCTGCTGCAGTTATTCATACTATTTAATATCGGCACATACTTATGTGCAGTGATCCCGTCATTGATTATCCGGCAAATTCCTTTTCCCGGTTACCCAATTGATGTAAACTACTTATTGAATCAAAACATGCATTTCTTTATCTTATCTATGCCCATCGTCATCATACAATATGCAATCAGTATGCATTTCAAAAATTTTCTAATTCCCATCGGGGCAGGCCTTGCATTGGTAATAGGAAGCCTCATCGCCCTATCCTGGAAGTTTATTTACCTGGTACCCTATGCTTATAGTGCATTATATTTCCTGCAAAATAAAAATCCCGGGCCTCCTTCACACAATCTCCTGGCCTGGTCTCTTATATATAGCCTGGTAATCGGATTGCTGGGTTTTGGATGGTATGTAAGTAAAAAAGAAAAAGGGTAAACTTGGTGAGTGGTGAAATGAACTTATCTTTTGGTGAAGAAAGTTAATACAGGAACAAATGAAAAGAACTATTGTCATAGCCTTGCACATTGGATACTGGATACTTTACCTGGCATTGCTTGCATTGTTCATCCTGTTCCTGGAAGCCGGCGGTATAAAAACGATATCGCAGGGACACAAACACATGATGGGGTTTTTAAAACTGCTAACCATGATGACCATCTTACCGGCCATCGCAGGTTTTTATATTTTTTACGGATTCCTGTTTGATAAATATCTATCCAATAAAAAGATCGCCCTGCTTTGTATAGCCGGTTTAATATTTGCAATGCTTTCAGGAATGCTGGGATTAGCTGGTCTTGCTGTTGTAACGAACGGTAAGATGATCATGAATAATCAATGGAGGGAAATGCTTTATATCATTTTATTCATGAGTTTACTTTCCCTCGTGCATGGGGTTATTGCGCTTGTAATGAAAGGCTTCATCAAATGGTATGGTGATATCAAGATCAAAGAAGACCTCCGGCAGAAAAATTTTGAAACGGAACTTGCCCTCGTTAAATCGCAACTAAGCCCACATTTCCTTTTCAATACAATAAACAACATTGATGTACTGATTCAGAAAGATCCGCAAAAAGCATCGGAATACCTGATCAAACTTTCAGATATCATGAGATTCATGCTGTATGAAACTAAAGTTGAGCTCATTCCATTACAGCAGGAACTTGTCTACATCGGTAAATACATCGATCTACAGAAGATCAGGACCAACAATCCTGAATGCATACAGTATATTATAAAAGGCGAGCCGGCAAACAGGTTTATTGCACCAATGGTTTTTATACCATTCATTGAAAATGCCTGTAAGCATGCTGTACATATGAAAACCGGCACTTCCATATTCATTCGCCTGTACATCGATGAAAAAGGTTTACATTTTTCTTGTGAAAACCAATTCAGCGATAATAAACCGCTCGCAGATGATTACAGTGGCATTGGCAATGAACTGATCAGAAAACGACTGGGTTTATTATACAAACACAGGCATACCCTGGTCATCGGTAAGGAAGACAAAACTTATCGGGTACAATTATCTATTTTTAATGAATGAAGACGACCTGCATCGTAATAGAAGATGAGCCGCTGGCCATGGAACGAACCACGGGTTATATTAATCGCTTGCCAATACTTAATCTCCTGGCAACATACGACAACGCCATGGAAGCTCTCATGTTTCTGCAATGCAACCCTGTAGATATTATTTTCCTGGATATCAACCTGGGTGAATTATCCGGAATACAACTCCTCGAATCCATTCATATCAATAGCCATGTGATCATTACCACAGCTTATCCAGACTTCGCATTAAAAGGATATGATTTAAACGTAACCGACTATCTGCTGAAACCTTTCGGTTTTGAACGTTTTTTAAAAGCAGTCAATAAAACCCAACAACCGGTAGAACATGCTAAACCTGCTGCTGCCAAAAGTTTCTTTTTTGTAAAAACAGGTACACATTTTGAAAAAATACTGTACAGCGATTTGTTGTTTATTGAGGGCATGAGGGATTACCGTAAAATTCATACGGTAAAGAAAAAGCTCATGACCCTTCAAACCTTCTCCGAATTTGAAAAAGAGTTTCCATCGGGCATCATCTGCCGGGTGCATAAATCTTATATGGTTGCAATAGATAAGATAGATCGGGTGGAAAAAGACAGGATCTATATACAGGAATTTCTGATCCCGGTATCTGAAACTTACAAACAGGCATTGTTACAGGCGATTGGCCATACATGACCA
>JAKQKY010000362.1 GCA_029560415.1 Bacteroidota bacterium
ACTGCCATGCGGGATACGAGGTATGGATCTTCGCTCTGGTATTCAAAATTCCTTCCGTTAAGCGCAGTACGGATGATGTTAATGCCGGGTCCGAGAATTACATTCTTACCCCGGTAAGCGGCTTCACTTCCTAATACAGAACCGAAAGCATATCCTAGTTGCGGATTCCACGTAGCGGCCAGGCATACGCCGGTTGGCAGGTACGTAGATGAGTCGGGGATGTTATTATCCAGGTTCCAGTCGCGGCCATGTTCGGGCCTTACACCGTGTGGTCCATCGGAGGTAATCATTTCGGGTATACCCAACCGTGGTACGCCGCCTGAAGTGAATGAAGATGAAGCATGGATCATGTTCACTTTCTCATCCAGTGTAAGTTTGCTGATTAAAGCATTTATCCTGGCTGTTGTGTCGAATGCTGTTTGTGCAGATGCGGTCATGCAGGCCGACAGCGAAAGCATCGACAGCCATTTTTTTGCTCGTAGTTTATGGGTCATATCAATTGATTGATTCTTTTAAATTGATCATTGCGGTATTATCAGTTGGAATGAATTGAAAATAGTTCAGGTTGAAACCACCCTTCACAGCCATCACACGTACCCGGTTCATTCCGGCGTTAAGCTTAACCGATTTCATAGTACTGGTTTGCCAGGTGTTAAAACTGCCAGTAGCCGGTAACGTGAGTTTTGTTTCAGTAGCTGATCCGTTCACAAATAATTGGAGTTCCCCGGTTGCAGACTGGCTTGCGCTGCGGATATGTAAGTCGTAAGTAGAAGCCTTGTCAGTATATAATGTGTATTGAAGCCATTCTCCATCTACTATCCAGCCAACCTGGAAACCATTGCTGAGGCTGTCGGTACAGGTTTCAATGTCTACGCCATCATTTCGGTAATGCCCGCCTTCATTCCATTTAGTGCGTGTACCGGCAGAAACCCAGTATTCTGCAGAGTCCGCATCATGGTAAGCCATGCCGCTTCTGCCCAGGTCATAATCTGATGCAAAAAGGGTAGGGGTAACATTGATTTTATTCGGTTGAAATGATAAACATTCATCGTTCGTTACCTGCCTTGTCATGGCATCAATTACTTCCCTTCGTACGATATTATTGGCGATGTTTGTATTGCGTGCAAATTCCATCAGGCTTTTGAAGGCCGATTCTTCGGATGGTTTTTGCGTTTGCCCGTTCCAGTAAGCAATAATATCTTTGAATCCCTGGTTTACCGGCACCTGTAGCAGGTTGTTCTTCCCCGATTTTTTCAGGGGCCACATATTCCACCCGATCTTGTTTTCTTCCATTAACCTGATGACCGAAGTGAACCAGGTGTTTGAATTTTCGCCGGTTTCGCCAAGCCACACAGGAACATTGTAAGTTGACCGGTTCTGCAATACCTGCTGAATGGATTCGGTGGTATTATAGTTCCAGTATTTGTGAAAGCTGAGTACGGTGTTTTTATCCCATAATGGAAAAACACCCTGGTAATTGTTTCCCCAACAATTGCCTTCTATGATGATGATATGCTTTTTGTCTTTTTTTCGGATGGCCTTGCTGATGTCGACCATTAATTTGCGAAGGGGGATGTTTAATTTTTCTGCACATCCGTTCCTGTCGCTTTCATTTTCAAAACCCCAGTTGGGTTCATTGATGATATCATAGGCCCCTATCCATTGTTCGTTGGCGTATCGTTCGGCCAGTTTACTCCAGAGCGCTATTAGTTTTTGTTGATTGGCTTCTGATTGCCAGAGTGATTTTTTGCTTGCATCCCGGTCCGATATGGCATTATCGTTGCCTTGTCCGCCTGGTGCTGCATGCATGTCAAGTATAAGGTAAATGCGGTTGGCTTTGCACCAGCTTAGCAGGCTATCGGTCATGGTAAAGCCCTTGGTGAGCCAGGTATTTTTGCCTGCTGTTTTTTCGTTTTCTACCGGTAACGTGTAGAGGTTGTAATGCATGGGTAGTCGAACCGAGTTGAACCCCCAGGCTGCCAGGGAATCAATATCTCTTTTCGTACAATGATTGTTCAGCCATGCTTCATAGAATTTTTCTGTATTGTTTTCGCCGATAAGCGTTGTGATCTTTTGCCTGATCTCCTGTTGGCTGCCCGCAACATCACTTACATTAAGCATATAGGGCTCCTGTAACATCCAGCCGCCAAGTCCAACACCCCTCAGTATTACTTCTCCTTTGTCGTTGATAATCTTCTTGCCATCAGTCCTCAGGTATCCCTGGGCGTTAGCATGGAAATTTATCCCGCAGAAAATGTATAGAAGGATTATCCTGGTGATAGACATATGCTTTTGTTTAAGCGTTGGTTGTCTGAAAAAGAGCGGATGAAATATACTATCGCAGCATATTTCATCACGCTGTATGTAATAACTGTTTGCAGGGGTATGCCAGGCCGATTATTGTTCTATCATTTTATATACGCGTACATAATCGATGACCATGGCCGCAGGGAAAATGGTATCGTCTACTCCCTGTGCGCCTCCCCAGTTTCCACCAACGGCTACGTTTAGCAGCAGGTGAAACCTTTTGTCGAAAGGCCAGGTGGCAGAACCTTTTCCATCATTGGTGAAAGTGAATACAATCACGTCGTCATAATATCCTCTCACGGCATAAGGGGTCCAGTCTACCCGGTAGGTATGAAAATCCGACATGGCCGTTGGAATATTCCTGATCGCTGTCTTTTGTGTATTGTTGGTCCAGTTATATGCACTGGTATGTACGCTGAAATGAACATTGCCCGGATCGTAACCTACATGTTCCATGATGTCTATTTCTCCTGATGCAGGCCAGTTACCATATGCAAAATCGGTAGGCAACATCCAGATGGCAGGCCAGGAGCCTCTTCCAGAAGGTAGTTTGGCTTTTACTTCCACACGGCCATAGAGGAAATCGCCGGTATTCTTCGACAATAGCCTCGCCGACGAGTATTCCTTACCGTTAAGTGGTTCTTTCCTGGCTGTGATAGTGAGTTTACCGGCATCAATACTAGAATTGGTCAGCAGGTTACTGTAATATTGCAATTCGTTATTTCCCCATCCGCTGCCGCCTATATCATAGGTCCACTTGGCAGGATCAGGTGCGCCATTCACATCAAATTCATCAGCAAAAACAGGAGTTGTTTCAAAGGCCCAGTTCTTATCCACAGGAGCCGTTACAACTGGTATTACTACACTTCCTCCGCCGCCATCATCAGATGATTTGCTGCATGACATCAGTATAGCGAGGCTGCCAATCGCAATGCAAGATAATATTGCTTTCATACAAGTAATTTTAAGAAGCAGTTCATTGAAACAATGAACTGCTGTATTGATTAACCGTACACATGAAAAACACTCTTTCGTAATTGCTTACAAAGATTTTAATTTCAGATACCAGGCATTGCCGGTTTCTGTACCCTGAGCCCTTAACAATAAGTATGTAGGCGTGATTTCTAAAATTTCATATTCTTTCAGCAAAGAACCATAGCCGATATACGTATTCACACCGGCCAACATGATGCTTGTTTCTGTAGTACTATAATTTCCGGGATCTGTTGGAACAACAGGAGCGCCTGAAGTTGCCCTCACAAATGAAAAGTTGGAAGTGCCACCAGCATAACCATAACAGGCTTCGCCGCCAGCACCAGGAATGCCTGGAAGGGTAGTTAAAGCACCTGTTTTGGTGAATGCTCCGTCAGGTGAAGCTACCTGCAGCGTGTATGCGTTAGATGAAGCTACTTTGGTGAAAGTGAAAGTGGCTGTATAGAAACAATTGCAGCAAGCTACTTTTTCATTGATGGAAGCAGACCACCATTGGGGCCTGATTGAACCAACTTCCCAAGGACCTACACCAAAATGGCCCGGTACACTTTTATCTACTACCCATGTTTTAGATGCATCATTTGTGAGGTTTGTGACGATCACCGGGTCTGCGGTAAAATCACTTCTTACGGTTACATCTTTCGTAGTACTGCTTGATGTGCCCCCCTTGCCATATACAACAGCTGTTATGGTATATGTATGTAATCCTTCTGTACCGTAAGTAATGGTAGTTGAACCTGATGGTAAATATTTCAGGTCCAGGTCATTGGAAATATCATAATCGATCTTGTAACCAAGCGCATTGTCTGCTGAAATAGTAACTTTTACTTTGCCTGAGCCATCTCCATTTGGGTGCGATGCATCCTGTCCAACGACTTCAGTATTGACAACAATATTACTTGGTTCCTTTAGGTCACCAATAGAGTAGTCTGTTTTTTTGCAACCATTGATCATCACGAGGATGACAACCATGCTGAATAGATTTTTTAAAATATTTTTCATGTTTTTGTTTTTAATTAGTGATTCTGATATTGTCTACATAGATGATCTCGCCGGTTCCTTGGGCTACATCGTTGAACCTGAAAACAAGTTGATTAAACCTTGCAGTGGAGGGAATAGCTGGAATGGTACTGAAATCGAATACCAGTTCTTCCCATGCACCTGAAGTAGTGATTGGAACTTTTATTACGCCAACACCATTAGGAGTTGCGCCAGTACCAGCTACAGCAGCTTCCAGTTCTACATTCAGGCTTTTGCCGATATTGACCGGATCAGGATTGTATACCAGGATTTTCACTTTATTACCATGGGCAAAATTGATAGGGATGTTTAGTGGGCTATATGTGCCACTCCAAACTTCTGCACCGTTTGTTTTTTCATACTTGCCAACTTTGCTGCTGGTGTTGGTACCGCCGGGAAACGGATTGGCCACGGTACTGAAATTTACATTTCCAAACGTACCGAAGAAATAATCCATAGTGGCGGTTTCAAAAGTCAGCGGAAATCCAAACAGGGTTTTAATAAGCTGTGTAGTAGCAGCTCCGCCGCTTAAAGCAACCACTTTCAGATCGTATGGGCCACCTGCAGGATAAACATGCGGAGGCAATGTTCCGTCGATTGCCAGGGGAGTGCCGGTTTCATTGGCCACGTCGCCATAGTACACTAAAAATGAATGAGCATACAAGGCTTTAGCCTTAACCTGCATATCACTCTGGATTTCTATTTCCAGGTTTTCCGGAGCCCTATACGTTACCGTTAGTGGGTAATCGGCTGTTGTACTTTTACCCGCAATGTCGTAACCCGTAATGGTAACAGTATAACTTCCTTCGGGATATGCATGGATGGCATAGGTGCCGTTTAAGATTGTGTCTGCTGATTCCCCGGTGCTTTCGCCAAAATTTATAACAAACTGTGTAAAGCCTTGTCCAAATGGGGTAATCTTAACCTTGCCGGAATTGTCGTTGCTGATGTCGAATATGTTCGTAAGATTCGCAGAATTGGCTGAGTTAACAAAAGACAGGTCATCATCAATGCCATCTTTTGAACAACTACTTGCAAACACCGCCAGGGATATGATGCTGAAAATGATTGATAATTTCTTCATGATTTTATTTTAATTAAATTAATAACCTGGGTTTTGAACCAATTGAGTGCCTTGTAATTCATTGTTAGGAATCGGGAAGATCTCATTTTTTCCTGCTACGAATCCGCGACCGGCCAATACTGTAGCAGCGTCGCCCCAACGTACGAGGTCAAAGAAACGATGTCCTTCACCAGCCAGTTCATACCTGCGTTCTGTTTTGATAGCAGCCAATGTAACTGGTATCGATGGTAAACCAACCCTTGCTCTTACAGCATCCAGTAAGGCTTGCGCCCTGGTGCCTGTTCCGCCCAATGCTTCAGCTTCCATCAGGTAAGTATCTGCCAAACGAATCACATAAGTATTCTGTTGAAAATTGAGTTCAAATGCACCGCCACCTGTTCTAACATCACCGGCTCTTGGCATAAATTTATTCAGGAAGTAACCTGTATTCTGGTAACCTTCGATATAAGTTGCCTGGCTGGCTGCAACCAGGGCTTTCATGTCAAATACAGTGGCGCTAAACCTTGGATCTGTTTTCATGAAATCATAAAACTCCTGGGTGAATACATTGAAACTCCAGCCAGAAGGAAGATCTGGTGCAGTAGAGCCTAACGGCCTCGCATAACTCCTGATACCCACCATTTGGTTTACGGTATTGCCTTCATCCCTTGAACTGCCCCACCAACCCCAATCGGAGTTACCTGCCTGGCTATGGCCTACTTCCAAAAGCGATTCTGCATTAAATTTATTGGCCACAACCCAGAGGTCGCTGAAATTTGTCAACAAGCGGTTGCCATATTGGTTAGGAGCACCTGGAGTAGCACCATTTACTTCAGCAAATTGTGCGGCGGCGAGGTCTTTCTTGTTTTCATACAGGTACACTTTACCAAGCAACGCCTGGGCGGCGCCTTTCGTGAAACGGCCGGCTTCTTCTAATGGATCTACTGAAGTAGGTAATACAGCGATGGCTTCTGTAAGATCTTTTTCAACCTGCGCATATACGGCCTCGGGAGTTGCCTGTTTAACGTCATAAATATTTGTAGATGTCAAAGGTTCCATGATCAATGGAACATTTTTGAACATCCTCACCAGGTTAAAATTGCAGAATGCACGCATTGCTTTTGTTTCTGCAATGAACCTTTCTTTTAGGGTTGCATCCATACTGGTATTTGGGATCTTAGACAATAAGGTATTGCCCCTGAAGATTCCCTGGTAATAATCATTCCAAAAACTTGGAGGCATTTTCAAAGCATTGAGTGTATAGTTTGAAAATCCCTGGATGCCATCACCATCTGTTGCATTTCCACCGCCTGCCAGCTGGTCGTCACACCCGGCGTTCATCATGGTTATCATGTTTTCAAATCCACCAGAGTTTTTGCGCATCACATCGTATACTCCTACCAATGCACCATAAGCCTGGTCAGCATCTGAATAATAATTGGCCGTAAGGAACTGGCCCTTTGGAGTAACGTCTACGAAAGATTTTTTGCATGACAGCAGCAATAGCATCAGTAAACCCGATCCCATTAAACTGTTGATGAGTATTTTTTTCATGTATTTAAATTTATTTGTTGATTATACGTAATTAAAACACTATTTGTTCATTAACTATAGAATCTGTTTTCATTAAAATTGTACCTGAACACCGGCAATGAAAGACCGGGCCTGTGGATAGTAACCTTTGTCAATTCCAAAAACACCTCCACCAATTTCTGGATCATATCCTGTATATTTTGTCATGGTTGCCAGGTTCTCACCGGTTACGTATACACGCAGTCTTGTTAAACCGATTTTTTTCAGGAAATTATTGCTGTAAGTGTATCCCAACTGAACGATCTTAAGGCGGAAGTAATCACCTTTTTCCAGGTAGAAATCCGACATATTACCAAAGTTGCCGTTTTTGTCATCATTTGTTAAACGTGGATAATCAGTTGAAGTGCCTTCACCAGTCCAGCGGCTAAGCGCCTTGGTCTGGTAGTTTGAATTGATAATGTCTAACCTGCGTAAACCCTGGAAAATTTTATTACCTGTTGCGCCCTGTCCGAATACCATCAGGTCAAATCCTTTATAACCAACATTGATCGTGATACCAAAAGTGAGCTTTGGTATATTAGATCCCAGGAAGGTTTTATCCTTGCCGGTGATTTCGCCATCGCCATCCACATCTACCCAACGGAAATCACCTGGTCTTGCATTTGGTTGAATCAATCCATTGGCTTTATTGGTGTAAGCTGCTATCTCAGCTTCATTCTGGAAGATGCCTGCTGTCTGGTAACCGAAGAAAGAATTATATGACTCCCCAACTTTTGTCCTGGTTACAGGTCCCATAGATTGGAAAGCCGCTTCTCCCTGGATATAATTTGTATCAGAATTTACATAGGTTACTTTATTTTTCAACGTAGCCATGTTGGCGTTTGCAGAAAAAGTAAATTGTCCGAATGTTTTTTGATAACCGAGTTCAAGTTCAAACCCACTGTTCTCCATGTTGGCGATATTGGCAACAGGTGATTCTGATACACCTACATAACCTGGAATAGGAACCGGGCGAAGGATACCAGTTGTTTTTTTCTTGTAAACATCCATGGTTAGCGTAAAGTTTCTGAACAGTTGGGCTTCGAGGCCAAAATTCGCCTGTGAAGTTTCCTCCCATTTCAGATCAGGATTATCAAGTGATGTTGGTGAATAACCAGTGGTGATGACGCCAGCATTACCAAGGCTGTAGTTAAATCCTCCGGCAACCCTTGAGAGGTATCCGAAATCACTAATGTTGTCGTTACCCACTTTACCATATCCACCTCTTATTTTCAGGTATTTTACATATTGTTTGATCGACCAGAAATCTTCTTTTGAAGCGATCCAGCCCAATGAAAATGAAGGGAAAGTACCGTATTTGTTATTCAATCCAAACCTGGAAGAACCATCCCTGCGGATGATACCCGTAAATAAATATTTTTCGTTGTAGTTGTAATTTACACGCGAGAATAAAGAGGATAATTTATGATTGGTGAAATCATAAGAACCAGAGGTCCTGTTGGCCTGTGATATATCGAAATTAAAGGATGCATCCTGGTAATTGCTGATAGGCAGGTCAAATAAGGTTACAGAAGAACCACCTCCATTATTATCTACATACGCACCCTGTCCAAATAAAATACTGAAATCATGGTTACCCATGGTCCTGCTATAAAGCAAGGTGTTTTCAATATTCCAGTTGAAGGTATTGTTGGTGCTTTTTCCAAAATTATTTTTCTGAACAGATACGGTTGGACTTAAATAGAACACAGGCGTAAATCCTTGTCCGCCCCAATATGCCAGTTTACCACCTACTGATGATTTCAGTTTGATGTGTTTATTTACGGCCACTTCCAAAAATGCATTTCCGATGATATCATCAGACCAGTTGTAACCGCCTAACCTTGTTAGTAAGTATGCTTTTGGATTGGTCATTTCCTGTCCAACAAGGGAAGAGATGCCATAAGGATTGCCATTAGCATCCCGGATAACTGGATTTGAATTATAAGGAGCCCCATTTGCAAGACCCGGGTCTGTTTCTACAACCGGGGTTGTAGGATCCAGGTTAATGGCAGAACTTAAAGGGCCACCAAATTCGCTATTGGTATTGCCTAAGCCAACTGACTTTTGATGGGTATAACCGAGGGTCTGACCAAACGTAAATATTTTAGAAATTTTATGTGTAGAGTTTATGCGGAAACTCTTTTTAGCATAATTAGAGATCTCTTTCGACACAATACCTTCCTGGTCCTGGATGCCAAAAGAAAGGTAAAAAAGTGACCTTTCGTTACCACCACTTACACTAAGTTCATGCGAATAACGAAGGGCGTCATTACTGAAAATCTGCTTTTGCCAATCTGTGCCTTTACCCAATTTACTGATATCAGGAAACAGGACATTTCCGCCCCCGGCAGTAGCTTTTTCATTCATCAACGTTGCGTATTGAGTGGCATTCAACAAATCGAGCCTTTTGGCGGGAGCTGAAGTACCATAAAAACCATTGTAGCTGATGCTTATTTTACCAGCTTTACCTTTTTTAGTGGTAATTAATATAACGCCGGTTGCAGCCCTGGTACCATAGATAGCAGCAGAAGTTGCATCTTTCAATACTTCAATCGACTCAATATCAGATTGGTTCAGGTAACCTATAGCACCTGCATCCACCACCACGCCATCAATTACCCATAAAGGATCATTTCCACCACCAAACGTAGTTACCCCACGAACCCTGATAGTAGAATTAGCTCCTGGCTGACCCGCATTAGCTGCTATGGTGACCCCTGAAACACGACCCTGCAGGGCCTGTTCAACGCGGCCATTGGGAACTTTTTCCAGGTCCCTGGCTCGTATGCTCGAAATGGCACCTGTATTTACACTCTTCTTTTGAGTGCCATACCCCACATTCACCACCACTTCTTCAAGTGCTGTTGCGTTGGTTGCCATACTGATATTCACCGTTTCCGCAGCAGAAACCGTCTTTTCAACAGGATTCATTCCAGAATAAGTGAAGATCAATACCGCGGTGGAACCGGGGATCGTTAGAGAATAGTTACCAGCGTTGTCGGTAACTGTGGCAGTCTTAGTGCCTTTGACCGTTACTGAAACACCTGCAAGAGGGGCTTTCGTGTCCTGGCCTATTACCTGGCCCGACACCTTCTGATTTTGCCCAAAGCCCTGTGAGATACTCAGCAAAAAAAGGTAGGCACAAAGAAATAGTGCTTTTTTCATTTTCATATGCAATCGTTTAGTTTGGTGATGGTAGTTAAAACAAGTTAATAATGGAAACTAAAGTTAAAGGCCACTTGCTCACGAACCTATTATAATAATACATCACTACTACATCAGTTTTTAAAATCGTTGATTTTTAAGCTATTTTTACTACTACATTACTACATCATTTAAAATTTCTTACTTTCACATACAATATTTCATTGATGAAAGGAAGTCTTGTTGTATTTTTTACACTCATTGCGTCGTATGCCGGTTTCGGACAAAATACGATCGGGCTTCCCGATATCATAAACTATACAAAACAAACCTACCAGGCCGGAGCCCAAAACCGCCAGATCCGCCAGGATAAAAAAGGTGTACTGTATTTTTCTAACAGTGAAGGGGTATTAAGTTTTGATGGCATTAATTGGAAAACCTACCCGATTCCCAATAAAAGCATTGTTCGATCACTGGAATTTGGCCCCGATAACAGGCTGTATGTAGGTGGACAGGATGAATTCGGATACTTTTCACCGGCTTCCAACGGATTGCTCACCTATCATTCCATGAAACACCTGTTACCACAATCGGAACGGTCGTTTACCGATGTATGGGAGATTTATTTTTACCGTGACTGGGTGTTTTTCCAAACCAGTAATAATATTTACCAGGTCAGCGGCAACCATTGCACAATTTATCATAGCCAGCATTGGCGTTTTATAACTGTCTGCAATAACCGACTCATTGCCCAGGATTTTGATAAGGGATTGTTGATGTTTGATAATGGAGTGTGGAAGCCATTTATACAGAAATCTGAATTACCTGCCGACTATTTTGCCACCTCATTAACGTCTATCGGCGGCGATAGTGCCATCCTTACCACGGTTAAGAACGGTGTATTCCTCATGGTGGGTAACGATGTTCAGCAGTTGCGTTCTTCATTCCTTGATCACATTGCCGGCATGCACCTGTCTGCGTCTACCATGGTAAACGACGATCATATCGCTATCACCAGTAACCTGGATGGATGTTATATAATAGATAAGAAAGGCAACCTGGTTCAGCAATTTTCACGTAAAGAAGGACTGCAGAATAACAATATCCTCGATATTTATCTCGACAGGGAGAAAAATCTCTGGTTGGGGCTCGACAATGGGATCGACTTCATCGCATATAACAATGCAGTAAAACACATTTATCCCGATTACCAGAACGAAGGTTCGGGTTATGCAGCTGCCATCTATCAGCAGGATCTGTACATCGGAACTTCCAATGGCTTGTATAAATCTGCGTTGTATGCAGAAAAGGATCTCAGTTTTGTAAAGGGGCATTTCGACCTGGTAGGCAATACCCAGGGGCAGGTCTGGAACCTGTCGGAAGTTAATAGTAAATTATTAATGGGGCATCACGATGGAGCCTTCGTTATAGAAAATAATGCTGCCCGGGCTATAGATAACAGCTCTGGCTTCTGGACCTTCCTGCCATTTTCCAATGTGCTGCCTTCTTCGATCATGATTGCCGGAACGTACCAGGGAATCAATTTCTATGATTATGCTAATGGTCAGTTCAGCAATAAGAACATTCCCGCCCATTTTGAATCAGCCCGTTTCGTTTGCATGGATGATAAAAGTATCTGGATAGCTCATCCTTATAAAGGTATCTACCGGGTTCAATTGAAAGACAATAAACCCGTAACTACATCTTATGCAGCCAGGCAAGGGGTATTGTCAGCCAATGGCAATTATATTTTCAAGATCAAGAACCGGGTGGTACTCACTACCGAAAACGGCATTTATGAATACAATGAAAATTCAGATACATTTCAGCCCTCTGCGTTTTATAATTCGCTTTTTAAAAATAAAAATGTACGGTATCTCAAGGAAGATGAACTTGGAAATATCTGGTTTGTTTTTGATAAGATACTTGGTGTGGTTGATATGAGTACCAGCAAACCACAAATCATATATTTCCCTGAGCTCACCAATAAATTTGTGAGTGGCTTTGAACTCATTTACCCGGTGAATAAGAACAATGTATTTATCGGGGGCGAACGCGGATTTTATCATATCAATTTCGAAAACTATAAAAAGATAAAATATCCTTTACAGGTACAGATCACTTCGGTTACAGCAAAGAATGACGGCGACAGTTTATTGTATGGCGGCTACACCGGGGAAGTAAATGACGACAATAGTGAAACCGATAAAAAAAATACTGCGGTAAGTCATTCATGGAATTCATTCCAGTTTGAATTTACCTCACCTGTATATGCGCAGCAATCGAATATTGAGTATAGTTATGTGTTGGAAGGCTTTGAAGAAAAATGGTCGGAATTCTCCCGCAAAAACCAAAAGGAATATACCAACCTGCCTGCAGGCAAATATGCCTTTAAAGTGAAAGCCCGTAACAACCTGGGTAATGAATCAGCTGCCGGCGTTTATAGGTTCACGGTACTTCCGCCCTGGTATCAATCCCGCTGGGCATATGGCATTTACATATGCCTCTTCCTGGTTGGCAATTACTGGTTATACCTTTTGCTCAAACGCAAGTTCAGGACGCAGCAACAAAAACATGATGAAGCCCAGCAGCAATTGCTTTACCTGCACCAGCTGGAACTGGAACAAACCGAGAAAGAGATCGTAAAGCTGAAGAATGAAAAACTGGAAGCAGAGATACAGCACAAAAATACCGAACTGGCTTCCGTGGCCATGCACCTCGTGCAAAAAGGAGAATTGCTGGGTAAGATCAAAGACCAGGTAGTGAAATTGAAAAAAACAACTGAAAGTGAAAAGGATGCAGATGATATCAAAAAGATCATCAGGGTGTTGAGCGATGAAGATAAGATCGATAAACAATGGGAGCAGTTTACCATGCATTTTGATCATGTGCACAGCGATTTCCTGGCCGATCTGAAAAATACCTATCCTAACCTGAGTGCCAATGAACTCAAGCTCTGCGCTTATTTACGGATGAATCTTTCTACCAAGGAAATTGCCCAGCTGATGAATATTTCTGTAAGAGGCGTAGAGATCAGCCGTTACAGGTTACGAAAAAAACTACAGATCCCGACTGAAGTAAATCTTTTTGACTTTTTACTGAACCTGCATGCAGGGAAGTCGCCTGGCGGTAGTGGTAACGGTAATCAATAGATGCTTTTTATATTTTATTTTTTTGCTTAAATACCCTGGAAAGTTATTTGGCTGGGTATCATATTAATTTCCCCTGTAATCTTCTTTGGTATTGTGTTTCATCATAATGGCCTCATTTGCACGTCATGAAATGCCCCGGATATTTTCTTTATTCCTTATGAACCAGGTTGTATTTTCATATTGTGCTGCTGACGTTGAGGCGTAAAAGGTAGGGTGATTATTAATTTTCAAGAATCTCAAATAGAAGCAATCGTTCAGTCGCCCTGTGTCTACAGGGGGGCTGGTTTTTAAATTACGCACTTTGATTAAACGATCAATAAAGAGCATCCCCTGAGATCGCTGTTATCGAGGCGGCCAAGAATTTCATAACGGCCGTCGTTGTAAAATGTAGCAGCATCATCTGTAGCTATGAATGCGCAACTGTAGATATTGGCAAGGTCGATAATGTTCACAGCGCCGGTCAGTTTTTCTTTACTGAAACTACCCGGAACCTGCAAGTCAAATGGATCGTCTTCGGCCCTTGCGATCACTTTCATCCATGGCGGACAGGAAAAAATTCCATTGCCGGGAGCATATGCCTGGGAAAGCAGTTCCGTCATGCCATATTCGGAATGAACTTCGTTTATCCCAAACCGTTGTTTGCATCTTTCATGTACTTCGGGCCTGGTGAGTTCGGGTCCACGGCCCTTCATACCGCCCGTTTCCATGACAATGGTATGGGAAAGTTGCATCGGATATTTTTCTGCAAAATCGAGTAAGGCATAGGTTACACCCAGGAGGATTGTTTTTTGAGATGTTGATTCGTTGCGAAGGATGGTTTCCTGCAATTTTTCAAAGTCGTATAAATAGAAGCCGCTATCGGGGTTACCAGATTCGCGGATAAGCCTTTCCGTCATGTACACGAGGCTCGAATGCTGCCGCTCGAGATAGGAGGGTAGCAACCCCAGTATGCAGTAATCTGTAATTTCACCATATACCAACCGGAAGCCCCGAAGAAAGCTTTCTTCATATAGCGATGCATTTTTAACAAAATGTTTGCTGTTTACCGATCCGGTGGTTCCACTGCTTTCGAATACCAGGGCGGGTGTAAAATTTGTACTGATCACCTCGTTGGTTTTGAAAAAAGAGATCGGCAAAAAGGGAATGTCTGCAAGACCATTTATTTCCCCGGGCGATTTACGTATGGCCCGGCAATAGCGCTGGTACAGGCTGTTGTTAGCATATTGAAAACGAAACAGGTCCAGCGCAGCAGGCTCAAATTGGTCGCTGTGCAGGTTAAATATTCTTTCTGCCGGAAAGCTATTGGTTGAATCGGGATGCATGATTAGCTGCAAATTTGAGTAATTTATTTTAAGATTGTTTATTCAATTTGGTTAAGTAAATTTGGATATAAATTAAACCAATGCGTTTTACCATTTGCATACTACTTATAGCGTTCAGTTTATCAGCCTGTAAAAAAGAGAAGTTTGAATCTGTGCCCCAGATTACTTTTAAGAGCTTTTCACCAGATGTGTGGTACTATAATTCACTTTCAGGCACCAATGAAGGGCCGGTAATGTCGTTGCAGCTAACAGATGCTGAAGGTGATTTCGGGGATACTTCGTATATCTATGTACGTAACCTTACCACCGATTCAATGAGGCTTGATTCTTTTAAATTTCCAAACCTTGCAACACTTAATACCAAGAACCTGAATGTGCAGGTAGATGTGATCCTGGCCAACCTGATCCCTTCAATTGTAAACCCGCCAAGCACAGTTACCGATACGCTTTTCTTTGAGATCTATGTAAAAGACAGGGCCAATAATAAAAGCAATGTGATCACCACCACGGATCCTCTTTTCCTCATTTCCGAATAATGCGCTGGTTACAGTTCATCCTGTCGCATTCCATTTTTATTTCACTTTGTGCGGTTGCATTGTGCAGCCAGACTTATATCCTGCTTCACCTGCCGGTAGATAAACCCACCATGGGGTTCATTTTTTTCAGCACCCTGGGCAGTTATAATTTTTACTGGATTCTAAGTAAATTTTATTTCAAACGCACAGCTGATATCCGGACATTCCTGCAGGATCATGCATCCAACCTGTTGATGTTAGTGTTTGCAGCAGCAGGCATCAGCTGGTACCTGGTTGAAATGCCCGATATAATTCCCTCTTTTGCCATAGCAGGTTTACTCACTTTACTGTACAGTTTACCGTTATGGCCTGTTAAAGCGCTTGCATTCACCCGCAGGGCAGGATTTCTGAAAACGGTTCTACTGGCTTTCACCTGGACCTATGTAACCGTACTCATCCCCGTTCAACAGCAACGCTTACCCGCTTTTGGACAGGATACCCTTTTATTGTTCGGTGCCAGGTTCCTGTTCATGCTTATGCTTTGCATCATATTCGATTCAAGGGACATCCATGTTGACAAACTTCGCTCTTTGAGAAGTCTAGCCACCGATGTAAATAAACACACGTTAAAGATCATTATGGCTGCCGTATTTGCAGGCTACCTGCTGATGGGCATCTTATTGCGCATCTATTATGATGATGGACGGCAAGTACTCGCGTTTTTAATAACCGGTTTGGTTACCTTGCAGGTATATCGCATGTCGCTGCGAAAACAGGGATATCTTTTTTATTACTTTGGAGTTGACGGACTGATGTTGTTTTCGGCCCTCAGCAGTTTTTTGGCAAGTATTTAGTTAATTTGTTTTCGAAAAAAAATATGTTATGGCAAAAGCTCAAAAAAAGAAAAGAACGATTACGGAATCTTCCTATGGTTTTTTGAAAGACTATATCAATAACTCGTCACCTACCGGTTTTGAAAGTAGCGGGCAGAAACTCTGGATCAATTACCTGCGCCCGTTTGTAGACGAGATCTTCACCGATCCTTATGGAACGGCAGTTGGCGTTATAAATCCTTCGGCGCCTTTCAAAGTGGTGATAGAAGCACATGCAGATGAGATCAGTTGGTTTGTAAATTATATTTCCCCTGAAGGGCTCATTTACCTGAAACGCAATGGCGGGGTAGATCACCAGATCGCTCCTTCGATGAGGGTATTGATACAAGGTAAAAAAGGCATAGTAAAAGCTGTTTTCGGCTGGCCCGCGATTCATACCCGTATGGCTAACGGTGACAAAGAAACGCAACCAAAAGTAGATAACCTCTTCCTTGATTGTGGCGCCCGCAACAAAAAAGAAGTGGAAGCCCTGGGCATTCACATCGGCGCTGTGGCTACCTATGAAGAAGGCTATGATGAACTGGCACATGATTTTCTAATTGGCCGTGCTTTCGATAACCGCATCGGCGGTTTTATGATCGCCGAAGTGGCAAGGCTGATCAAAACGAATCGTAAAAAATTGCCATTTGGTTTATACATCGTAAATGCCGTACAGGAAGAGATCGGGCTGCGGGGTTCGGAAATGATCGCCCGTCGTATCAAACCCAATGTGGCCATCATCACCGATGTTACCCATGATAGCACCACGCCCATGATCAATAAGATCATTGAAGGGGAATGCTCCTGTGGCAAGGGTCCGTCACTTTGTTATGGACCTGCAGTGCACAATAAACTATTGAGTTTTGTACAGGATATTGCGGCAAAACAAAAGATACCGGTACAATTGCGAACGGTAAGCCGCAGTACCGGAACCGATACAGAATCATTCGCCTATGCAAATGACGGTTGCCCTTCTGTGTTGATCTCCATTCCATTGCGATACATGCATACTACGGTGGAAATGCTGCACAAGGATGACATAGAAAATACGGTGAAACTGATGTATGAGAGCCTGCTGTCGCTTACACCAAAAACAAACCTGAGTTATTTTTAATATGGAGTCTTAAAAAGTTTACCGCTCTTCACGGGCGGTAAACTTTAAAAACGCCGTACCTTGCGGCCATGGATGACCAGTTTGGTAAATATATCCGGCTTTTCGGCACTTTGTTCTTTACCCTTATCGGGTTCATTCTGTCGTTACTGCTGCTCATGTTGGGTCTGCGACTTTTCTTTGGATTGCTGAGCTATATTCCCTGGTTCACCTATATCTACATGATATTTATTATCATGGTTCCGGCAGCCTTATTCATTAGTGTATTTATCGTGTATATGAGACGAACTGCGTTTCACCCTTCCCGTATCATCCGCTATATTTCATACACGCTTTTCAGCATAGCGCTCATTGCCTGGGTTGTTTTTTTATTCCTTGATCTCAAAACCTTTTTTACACATGCGTATGTGGAAATCGGCAAGTACTATAGTTATAATATGCCGTTCCTGGCTTCCAATGTGGCCTGTATTTTTTTAGTGGGGGTGATGCAGGCTTTTACCACGGCAAAAGAGAAAGATTGGATGGAGAGGGCGCAGCAGGATTGATGATCTTTAAACACTTTTCATAAAAATCCCCCTGAAGAATCAGGGGGATTTTCTTTAACCCTTAAAACAACCAACATGAAGATCAGTTGAATATTAGAGTAATAAACGTATAAAAGTTTAAAATGGTTTGCTTATGCTTTTGTTAAAGCCAGTTCAAGTACCTGCAACATGGTTTTAACATAGTGAAATTTGATCCCGGTGATGAATTTGGGATTGATCTCCGATACATCTTTTTCATTCTGCCAGCACATAATGATCTCCTTAATTCCCGAACGTTTGGCCGCCAAAACCTTTTCCTTGATTCCTCCAACAGGCAATACCTGTCCACGCAATGTGATCTCTCCCGTCATTGCCAAAAAAGGCTTCATTTTTCTGCCGGTAAATGCACTGGCCAGGGCCGACATCATCGTAACACCTGCACTGGGACCGTCTTTTGGTGTAGCACCTTCAGGGATGTGAATATGAGCGTCTTTTTTATTGAACACTTCCTGGGTAAGACCGATCTTTTTGGCATTTGCCTCAAGCCATGTAAAGGCCGTACTGGCGCTTTCTTTCATCACATTGCCCAGGTTGCCGGTGAGTTTCAATTCTCCCTTGCCTTCGCTGAGCTGGGTTTCTATAAATAAAATATCACCGCCTACATAGGTCCAGGCCAATCCTACTGCCACGCCTGGCATATTTGCCATTTTGTACAATTCATTGCTGTACCGTGGGCGCCCGAGTATCTTTTCTATATCATTGTTTGTAATGGTGGCCTTAAGTTTACCTTTCATCACCAGTTCCTTGGCCTGGTAACGCATGATGCTGGCTAATTGCCGGTCGAGCTCCCGTACACCGCTTTCGCGGGTATAGTCGGTGATTACTTTTTCCAACACAACATCATTCATTTTAAAACTATCTTTTTGCAGGCCATGCATTTCTTTTTGCTTGGGCATAAGGTGACGTTTGGCGATCTCGATCTTTTCCTCAATGGCATAACCACTAAGGTCGATTATCTCGAGCCTGTCACGCAGCGCCGGCTGAATATTGCTGAGGTTATTGGCAGTCGCAATAAAAAGGACTTTGCTCAGGTCGTATTCCAGTTCCAGGTAATTATCGTAAAACGTATTGTTTTGTTCAGGGTCCAATACTTCCAATAGGGCTGATGAAGGATCGCCCCGGTTATCGCTGCCCACTTTATCTATTTCATCCAGGATCATCACGGGATTGCTTGATTTTATTTTCCGGATCGATTGAATGATGCGGCCCGGCATAGCACCGATATAGGTTTTACGATGGCCCCTGATCTCACTCTCATCATGCAAACCACCAAGGCTTACCCGCACATATTTGCGGCTGATGGCAGCGGCGATGCTCTTCCCAAGGCTTGTTTTACCAATGCCGGGAGGGCCGATGAAACAAAGGATCGGGCTTTTCATATCTCCCTTTAGTTTCAATACCGCCAGGTATTCAAGTATACGTTCTTTGATACGATCCATGCCATAATGATCATGATCAAGTATCTTCTTTGCTTTTTTAAGGTCGTATGAATCTTCCGTGTATTCATCCCAGGGCAGGTCGAGCAACAGGTCGAGATGATTGTACACTACCGAATAATCCGGGGTGGAAGGATGCATCCTTTCCAGCTTTTCAGCGCCCTTGGTAAACATTTCCTTTGCCGCTGCAGGCCATTTCTTTGTTTCGGCCTTCTTCATCATATCTTTTACTTCCGCTACATTTTCACCACCGAGTTCATCTTTGATGGCTTTCATCTGCTGCTGTAAAAAATAATCACGTTGCTGTTTGTCCAGTTCGGCCCTGGTTTTATTGGTTACTTTGTTTTTCAACTCAGCATATTGCAATTCAGTATGCATGAGGTTCATCAGCAATTCAGCCCTGGCTTTGAGATTGCTGATCTCGAGCAGTTTTTGTTTCTGCTTGATATCGCTGTTGAGGTTGCTGCTTACAAAGTGAATGAGAAAAGACGGGTTCTCAATATTTTTCAGGATGATGGCTGCTTCACTGGGAAGGTTAGGAGACAAACCCACAATTTGCCCGGCCAGGTCTTTGATGCTGCCCACCATGGCATCGAAATCGGCGTCACCTACCAGTTTATCTTCTTCCAGTATTTTAATGGTTGCCTTGAAATAAGGATCATCCGACGTGATTTCTTCGATCTTAAACCTTTTCCTGCCCTGGATGATGATGGTAGTACCTCCATCGGGCATTTTAATGAGTTTTACAATTTTGGCTACGGTGCCGATATCTTCGAGGTCGCTGACGGTGGGTTCTTCCACATTGCTGTCTTTTTGCGCCACTACGCCTACCAATTTGTCAGCCTTGTAAGCATCGGTAACGGCCTTTATGCTTTTATCGCGGCCTACGGTAATAGGGATTACTACGCCCGGGAATAGCACGGTATTGCGCAAAGGGAGTATCGGTAATTCGGATGGAATGTCCTGTGTATCTGAATTTGCTTCGTCTTCATCGGTGAGTGGAATAATCGGCATAAACTCCATTTCTTCCTCATTGCCCTGTAAATAAAACTGTTTATCCATGTATAAGTTTGTTAGAAAGTCAATTTGACAAAATTAGTCAACTAATTGGTTATATTTTGATGGAAGTCTATATGGACAAGTTTAATGCCGGAATATCTGTACATACACAATTCTTTGTTTGGTTAGCTCCTGTCATGATTTATATATGGTAATTAATAGTGTGTTTTACGGTAACTGGTTTAGTCAATTGGATGACAGCAGGTTCAGAAATGCATTTATCCATTACTTTTGCGCTGCATGGATATAAACTGTACAGATACAGAATTATTGTTGTTCGAAAAAATTGCCCGGGCGGCTGCGTCTATTCATGCGGATAGTTATATCATTGGAGGATTTGTACGGGATAAGCTGTTGGGGCGTGAATGTAAAGACATTGATGTGGTATGTGTGGGCGATGGAATTTCACTTGCACATGAAGTGGCCCGCCAATTCGACCCGGTTCCCCAGGTGCATTTTTTTAAAAATTTTGGTACGGCCCAGATCAGGCTCGATGACCTGGATATAGAATTTGTGGGTGCCCGCAAGGAAAGCTACCGCAGCGATAGCCGTAATCCTGCTGTGGAAGCAGGCAGCCTGGAAGATGACCAGAACCGCCGCGATTTTACGATCAATGCACTTGCCATCAGTTTACAAAAAAGCGACTATGGCAGGCTGTTAGATCCTTTCGGCGGATTAAATGACCTGGAAAATAAGATCATTAAAACACCCCTTGCGCCGGGAGAAACTTTCAGTGATGATCCGCTGCGCATGATGCGGGCCATACGTTTTGCCACACAGCTGGGCTTTGTGATTGAAGCCAATACCCTTGAAGCCATTTCATCGAATGCAGGCAGGATCCGGATCGTAAGCGGAGAGCGGATCGCTGATGAGTTGAATAAAATACTAATGTGCCGAAAGCCTTCCATAGGTTTTGACCTATTGTATAAGACGGGTTTACTGCAGGAAATATTTCCGCAGATGGTTGCATTGGCCGGTGCGGAATACATTGACGGGATGGGACACAAAGATAATTTTTATCACACCCTCCAGGTGGTGGACAATATTGCTGAACATACCAATGACCTGTGGCTGCGATGGGCAGCGGTACTGCATGATATTGCCAAACCTGCTACGAAAAAGTTTGAAGAAGGCCATGGCTGGACGTTTCATGGCCATGAAGTAGTAGGTGCACGAATGGTACCAAAAATATTTACCAAACTGAAACTGCCGCAGAATGAAAAGATGAAGTTTGTGCAGAAGATGGTGGAAATGCACCTTCGACCAATCAGTTTAACGAAAGAGAATATAACGGATGCCGCTATCCGCAGATTGATCTTTGATGCCGGCGACGACCTGGAGGCATTGATGACGCTATGCCGGGCAGATATCACTTCAAAAAATAAGCAAAAAGTAAAGCGTTTCCTGGAAAATTTTGAATTGGTACTCGAGCGATGTGCAGCCGTGGAAGCAAAGGACCATATCCGTAACTGGCAACCACCGATCACGGGAGAAATGATCATGGAAGAATTTAATTTACCTCCCGGTCGTATGGTTGGCGATATTAAAAATGCCATCCGCGAAGCCATCCTCGATGGGCAGATACCTAACGAATACGAGGCCGCGAAGATTTTTATGCTCGAAAAAGCCAAAGAGCTGGGAGTAATTAATAATTAGTAATTAAAAATTAGTAATTAAGGAGCTCAACAATCTGAACCAACCCTTAAACCCTTAAACCCTTCAACCCTTCAACCCTTCAACCTTTAAACCTTTAAACCCTTCAACCCATAAACCCTTCAACCCATAAACCCTTCAACCCATAAACCCTTCAACCCTTAAACCTTTAAACCTTTTAACGTCTTCAACCTCCCAAACCAAAACCTGCTATTAAATAGCAAAATTTCTTTATTTTTGAACCATGGCAATATTAAAATTCAGGATATACTGGGAAGATGATGAAAGTACGTACCGCGATGTAGTGATCAGGCATTCGCAGACTTTTTTTGATCTGCACATGGCGATATTAAAAAGCTACGAATTCGACAATAAGCATAAAGCTACCTTCTACCGCAGTAACGACAACTGGCAACGTGGCCGTGAGATAAGCCTTGAGAAATATGACAAGGATTATAAAGCCGACCCATTGCTGATGAATGATGTAACTATAGGCACAGAGATCAAAGATCCCAACCAGAAATTCGTATATGAATACGACTTTAATAAGAACTGGCATTTCATGGTGGAGCTGATCAATGTAGATAAGGAAGAGAACAAAAAACTTACTTATCCATCCTGTGTACGATCAGAAGGTATTGCACCATCACAATATGGCACCAAGGGTTTAATAGACAGCCGCCTGGCTGAAATGGAAGAGAAATATGATCTTCAGCCAGATGCCATGAAAGATGGTTTTGGAGAAGAAGGTGAGGAAGGCGATGCCGTTGAAGGAGAAGATGATGTAGTGGCCGACGAAGCCAACGATGGATTCTAATTAATAATTTTTAATTACTAATTACTAATTATTAATTAAAAACTCGTGCGGGTTCTTTACAAACTCAAACGACCATATGCAAAAGACCTGTATCATTATTGCCGGACCTACAGCCGTGGGCAAAACGGCCATTGCGGTTGAAATTGCAAAACATTTTTCTACGCACATTATTTCTGCGGATAGCCGGCAGTGTTACCGGGAGCTTTCGATAGGCGTTGCCAAACCTACCATAGCCGAGCAACAGGGAATCCCTCATTATTTTATTGACTCACATTCTATTCACGATAATGTGAATGTGGCTGACTTTGAAGCCTATGCATTGCAATCAGCAAGTAGCATTTTTAAGGAACACGATTTCGCCGTAATGGTAGGCGGCACCGGTTTATACATCAGGGCTTTTTGCCAGGGAATGGATGCCATGCCCGCAATTCCCGCAGATCTAAGAGCGGCTATTATTGCCAGTTACGAGGCAAAAGGAGTGGGTTGGTTGCAGGCTCAATTGCTGCAAATGGACCCTGTTTATGCAGCAGAAGGTGAAATGGAAAACCCACAGCGGATGATGCGGGCATTGGAAATTGTACAAGTGACCGGGCAACCGATCAGCCATTTTCAAACGGGGCAAAAAAAGAAACGTGATTTTGCCATCATCCCCATTTGCCTGCAACTGCCACGAGAAGATTTATATGAACGAATTAACAACCGGGTAGATATGATGATGGAGGCCGGACTTGAAGCAGAGGCCCGCCACCTATTGCCTTGGCGCAATTTGAATGCCCTGCAAACAGTGGGTTATAAGGAACTCTTCGATTATTTTGACGGTACAATTTCTTTAGAAAGGGCAGTGGAACTCATCAAGCAAAACAGCCGGCATTATGCCAAAAGACAAATGACCTGGTTTAACCGGGAAGCAGGTATGCGTACCTGTGAACCGAAGATTGAAGATGTTATGAAACTGCTGCAAGAGGTGTTGCTGGATTAGATCAGAATTTCCAGCCAATGCTCGCCATCACCTGCCCGTTTCGTTGCTTGATATTGGCGAAAGTATTGTCCCGGTCCTCGAGGCGATAAGGCATGTTTACATCTTTGGTCATATTGTACACGTAACTGAGGTCGATGAAAAATCCTTTATCGCGGTAGCCAAGGCCGCCACTCAATAAGACCATATTCGTTTTAAGTTGATTGTCTTTGTAAGGATTACCATAGTAAGCAAAACCAAGCCTGGCCATAATGGTATTGAATTTAAGTTCGCCACCAACTTTTGCATTAAATGTTCCTTTGTAAATAGATTTTACCACATTGTTCAGGCCTTTATAATATACTTTTTCTTCTTCGGTAGGTTCTTCATTGTTGCTGCTGAAACGGCTTCCGCGGTGATTCACGTATTCGATATCGGCAGATATGAAGGCCCTTTGTTTCTTTACATTTTCCACTTCCCTGAATACATAGGATACACTGAGGATGGCCCGCCAGGGGGAGGTCTGGAAGTATTTGCTTTTACCAGGCTGATCGTTGGTAAAAGTCTGCGAACTAACAGAAAGATTTGCCAGCGTGCCACTATCTGTTTCTGTTTGGGTGTTCAATGAGCTGGTACGGGTATCCGTTAGCATCATGAAACTTGGGGTATGAAATGCAAAACCAACCCGCAGGTATTCCTGTGGCCGGTAAATGAAGCCAAGCTTGAGGTTGAGACCGGCGCCGCTGGTTTTGAAATCATCGGTGTAAGTAAATGAATTGAATTTGTTGAAGCGGTTTGCAGATGTATCACTTTCGGTAAATACCGTGTTGCTTTTATACGAAACAATGGGAATGCCGAGGGTAGCGCCCATCAGCCATTTGTCTTTGTTGTTTTGTGCATAGGCCAATGCCAGTTCGTATATGCCGCCGCTGGTTTTCTTTCGCATTTCCTGCCGCAATGCCTGCCCTGCATCGAGGATATATTCGGGTGCACCCTTTACCTGGATGGCATTGCCCACGGTTACCGTGTCTATCAGGTAAGTGTACAGTGCCGGCGCAGATGTGTAGGGCATGGAAGAATTGCTGTATAGAACCTCATCGATGCTGCTCCCGCTTTTGGCAAATTCTTCGGCAAACTGTTCGCTGAAAGAGCTGTAATTGTTTAGCGACGAATATTGGATGTAGTTATTGAAGTTGGCCACCTGGGTTACCCCAATGCTCACGGCATACGATTGGGTGGGATTGTATTTATTGCCAAAGCCCTGGATCCATCCGGATGGCCCGAAGCCAAAACTGTTTCGTTTATTTTCGGATAGGCTGCCCCGGTAGTTAGAAGTATTACTGCCCAACAACATCCCCGGCGACAAAACAATTTCACCTGTTTTATAAAATGCCAGTCCGGCCGGGTTTACAAATGCGGCCGTGATATCACCTCCGAGAGATCCCATAACGCCTCCGATGGCGAGGTTCCTGGCGGTTCCGTTCTGCGGGTACCAGCTATAACGAATGGCATCTTCCGGTACCTGTGCACCGGCTTGTATGCTGAAAAGTATAAAGAAGAAGAGTATATTTTTTTTCATGTAAGCAAATGTTTTTGATCAACCTGCAATGGGTTGTATACATGTTATGATAAAAAACTGCACCTATTTTCCTCCCCGGGCAGGCCTGCTCACAGGCGTACCGGAGCTGTTGCTGCTCCCCGATGAAGATGAGCCGGAATTGCTGTTGGATGGGGTGTAGGTGCGGGTGTCATTTGTGTTTGTCCGCTCGTAGCTGTTGTTGTTAACCGAAGTAGGAACCAGCACTCTTCTGGTATTGTTGCGATTATTGTTGCTGTTGTTGTATTGCCCGCCGGAACGGATCCATTGCGTAGTGCCTGTTTTAGGATTTACCACCACCATATTGTTTGACTGGTAGCTGCCAAGGTTGGTGCTTCGGATGGTTGTATTCTTTGGATTTTTGATGCTGATATTGGAAATATATACCGGTGAAGGATAGTAATAGGGATTGTAATAATAACCATACGTATAGCCATAACGGTAAGGATCGTACTGGCAATTATAATCATCGTTAAAATCACGCCAGCGCCTGTCGTAAATGGCCATCCTGATCTGCCGGTCTTCAGCCGGCCTGTTGTACACCTGTTCTCTTTCCTGCTTTCTGTCTTCCTCTACAGGCCTTGCGGGAGAATAATACACATCATCGGGTGTTTGCCCGCTTTTGTACACGGAGCTGCAACTGCTGAAAGCCGCTGCTGATAAGGCGATAAGTAAAATTCTGAATTTCATGGCGCAAGGTTTAGAACGATTATACAATGAAGTTACTACTTTTGTAGCCGTCGGGATTGAAGAACGGTCCCATAAAGCTACCTGTATATGACGCTTAACAAAAGCGATCTGCTGTTAAAGATGTGCTAAAAGGAAAGCTGTGGGCGACGTGAATTTCATTCGTTTTGGAAGATGCCTTGAGCATAGCTGAACCAGGGTTATGAAGTACAAGTGTGCGACGCCACTGAAGCTGCAAAAGGTACTACAGCCGGGACAACAAAAACATAATAACTAAATCTGATAATTGTAACATAAACATGAGCAAAGAACTTACAACAAGGGCAGCGGATTATTCGCAATGGTACAACGACCTGGTGATTAAAGGCGGACTGGCCGATTATTCGGCGGTACGGGGATGCATGGTGATTAAACCTTACGGCTATGCGCTTTGGGAAAATATGCGTGACCAGTTAGATAAAATGTTTAAAGAAACCGGGCATGTGAATGCTTATTTCCCGTTGTTCATTCCCAAAAGTTTTTTGAGCAAAGAAGCGGCACATGTGGAAGGATTTGCCAAGGAATGCGCCGTGGTAACGCATTACAGGCTGATGAACGATCCCAATGGAAAGGGCATCGTGGTAGATCCTGATGCCAAACTGGAAGAAGAACTGATCGTGAGGCCAACGTCGGAAACGATCATCTGGAATACGTATAAAGACTGGATCCAATCATATCGTGATCTTCCGTTGCTGATAAACCAGTGGGCCAACGTAGTACGCTGGGAGATGCGTACACGCTTGTTTTTGCGTACTGCAGAATTTTTATGGCAGGAAGGACATACGGCACATGCTACCAAAGAAGAAGCCGTTGAAGAAACTGAAAAAATGCTGGATGTATATGCCAGCTTCGTGGAAGAATACATGGCAGTGCCCGTGATCAAAGGTGTGAAAACGGCCAATGAACGTTTTGCAGGCGCTGAAGATACCTATTGTATTGAAGCGCTGATGCAGGATGGTAAAGCGTTGCAGGCTGGTACATCGCATTTCCTCGGGCAGAATTTTGCCAAGGCTTTTGATGTGCAATTCCTGAACAAAGAAAATAAACTTGAATATGTTTGGGCCACGAGCTGGGGCGTTTCTACCAGGCTTATTGGTGCATTGATCATGGCGCATAGTGATGACCAGGGATTGGTGATGCCCCCAAAGATCGCTCCACTGCAGGTGGTGATCGTACCGATATACAAAGGAGAAGAGAGCAAAGCAGTGATCGATGAAAAAGCAAACGGCATCATGAAAGATCTGAAGACACTGGGCATTTCGGTAAAATACGACAACAGTGATCATGCCAGGCCAGGATGGAAATTTGCAGAGTATGAACTAAAAGGTGTTCCTGTGAGGATCGCACTCGGACTGCGTGATATTGAAAATAACGTGGTGGAAGTAGCCCGCAGGGATACAAAGGAAAAAGTGCAGCTATCCATTACCGGTATTTCTGATGCGGTGAAAAATATCCTGGATGATATTCAACAGAATATGTACAACCGGGCGCTGGCATTTCGTAATGAAAATATTCGTTCCGCCAACAGCTGGGATGAGTTTGTACAGTTGCTGGATGAAAAGGGCGGATTTGTTTCGGCACATTGGGATGGCACCGGGGAAACAGAAGACAAGATCAAAGAACAAACGAAAGCTACCATACGATGCATTCCTTTAGGTAATCCTGCTGAAGACGGGGTATGTGTTTTGACGGGAAAGCCAAGCAAGCAAAGGGTTTTATTCGCAAGGGCCTACTAAAATAAATTAGCATATCAGAAAGGCATTGATCATTCAATGCCTTTTTTAATTGGATATATCGCAAAAGTTATACATATTCGTACACCTTAAACCAACTCTTATGGATTCAATTACCCGTGATCATTTATCAAACCTCGACCTGCAGGCTGATAATGAAGTGAAGCAGCAATTATTTGATGCAAGTAAATGGACGAAGTTTATCTCCATATCTGCATTTGTAGCTTGTGCCTTCCTGGTCTTAGTTGCCATTATGGGCGGTGAAGTGTTGGCAGAAATGGCAGGGCGCATGATGCCAAATGAGATGTTCCGGGGCGTTAAAGTTGGATTTTTCCTCGGTATCCTGGTATTTTTAATTGCAGTGATCACTTTTGTATATTATTTATTATTCAATTTTTCATCAAAAGTCAAAAGGGCTTTGCTGAGTGAAAACACAGATTTACTCAACGGTGGATTGAGGTCGCTCAAAATATTTTTCATCATAAGTGGTGTATTTTCCATACTTACCCTGCTAAACTCACTTTATAAATTGTTTTTGACAAATTCTTAAAACAACTTTATGGAACAAACTCCAACAAACAGCATATTCGAACTTGAAATAAACGAAGAAGGTAAATCACAATTACGTGGAATTGCTCAATGGGGATACGTGAACGCTTTAGTAAGCATCATCTCACTTGGCATCAGCATCGTGACCAGTGTAATGTTAGTATCCAGGTTGGGTGAGAATGATACCAGTTTATTGGCTTCTACGGTTATTAGCACATTGCTTATTGTTATAGTTTCACTTCTACTCAATTTAACATTAATGGCAGCTGCCAATAATATAAAAAAGGGACTTGCCGGAAGCGACCAGGGCACATTTAATGTAGGACTTGGTAAACTCACAACCTACTTCCGCATTTTAGGAATTCTCACCATCATCGGTCTGGTTATCTTATTCCTGGCCATCGTAATCGGGTTGCTGGCGGGCGCTTCACAAGGATTCAAATAAGGTCATTCTTTTGTGGCCAGGTAATTATAATCTTCCAGAAGTTTTTCCAGGAAGGCCGATGGGCTTAGGGTTGACTGTATGTTCAACACTTCCTTCACCTTGGCTTCTACGCGGTAACACAAATCTTCATTTTTTCTTTTCTGCGATTGGGTTAGTACCGATTTGATGGTATTAATATCGCCATCGCTTAAACGCATTACTTCGGGGAACATTACTTTGTAATCCTGGTCGCGGATGTCCATAAAAACGGTATCGGCTATACTAAGTTCCGATTTACTGTCTACGATCACTGTACCAGCTGCTATGTCGCCGAGCCGTTGTCCCTTCTTAGTAACAAGGATGCAGATGATCACGCCGATTCCAAGGAACCCGGTGATGATAACGTAAGCGTATAGGGCGCTTTCCGAAAAAACCATGTAGCCGAATAAAAAGGGCCATTCAAAAAACTTGGTGATCCATCGAAGTACATATTGCCCCATGGTGGCTTCTCCGCCATCGAGGCTGATCACACGTATAGACATGAGCTTTTTGCCAATGGTTTGCCCGTTCATCCATAATTCGGTGAGCAGCGAATAGAATAACATGGGAAGGGAAATAACCAATATGTCGAGACCGATATTATCGTGCAACGTGATGGAAAAGCCATTGTATAGCACATATTTCATAGATACCAGGTAGGCAATGAGCAGGATAAAATCGATCATATAAGCCAGCAATCTTTTGTGAAAGGATGCAAGCTCAAATTCGAGGTCGATGTTAAAAGCCGTTGATATCTGTATAATAGACATGTACTGCAATTTACAAACTGCCATTATAAAAGGATATTTTTTTATTTATCAAAAATGAAGCAAATTGTATAGATAATCTGCATCCCGAAACAAAAATCGTATAGCGTGAGAGAAGCGATGTTTATAAAGAAACATGCTGAGAAGTGGAAAACTTACCAGCACCAGGAAACGAAAAATCCGGATGAAACCGCTGAGCGCTTCATTACCCTGATCGATGATCTTTCTTATGCCAAAACATTTTATCCACGGAGTAAGGTAACCCGCTGGATCAATGGCATTGCTGCCGGCATTTACCAGGGCATTTACCAGAACCGTAAAGAAAAATACAGCCGCATCTTCCAGTTCTGGAAATATGAACTTCCGATGTTGTTCAAAAAATATCACCGCATCTTTTTATTTACGACGTTGATCTTCGTGTTGTTTGTAACCATCGGGTATCTTTCATCTGCACACAATCCTTCCTTTGTACGTGGCGTACTGGGCGACCAATACGTAAATATGACCGAAGACAATATTGCCAATGGAGATCCATTTGGGGTGTATAAAGACGCAAATCCTTTTACAATGTTTATTCGCATTGCCTTTAATAATATCCGGGTAGCGTTTCTAACCTTCATTGGCGGTTTCACGCTTGGTTTTTTTACGCTCTCGTTATTGTGGAGCAATGGGATCATGCTCGGTAGTTTTCAATACCTGTTCTTTGCAAACGGGTTGGGCATGAAATCGATCATGGTGATCTGGATCCATGGCACTATTGAAATATCTTCCATTATCATTGCTGCATCTGCAGGCTTCATACTTGCAAATGGTCTTTTATTTCCCGGCACGTATACCCGGCTCGAATCCTTTAAGAAGGGAGTGAAGGATGCAGCCAAAGTATTGATCAGCCTCATTCCTTTTTTTATTATGGCGGCATTTCTCGAAAGTTATATTACCCATCTCATGAGCCAGACTTTTGATAAATCGGCCAATGTGGGCATGCCGGTGTGGATGAGCATTGTGATACTGGCAGGATCCTTTTTCCTGATTGCCTGGTATTTTGTGATCTGGCCAATGCGGCTCAGCAAACGTGGCGGCATTATTCAATCGGATGGAATCATAGCCAGGTTAAATAATGCGGATGCGTAAACTTTTCCTGATATGTTTATTGTGTTGTTGCGGGTGCTTCCAAAGCATGGCGCAAGTAGAGCGTTTTGAGTATGTTGATTCGAGCCTGATGGAGGACCCGACTGAAACAAAGGAGTATGTAATGGAAGGCGAAAAGTCCACAGAGCCGGATACCATGCTTTACTCGCGGGTGATCAATATTCCCTCCGATAGCCTGCGTGCCTGGAAGACCAATCCATCATTTAAGTATATGCGTAACCTGGATAGCCTGTTAAAAGCATACCAGGAATCGTTGAAGAAGAAAGATCCTGCTGACTACGGAGGTTCGTCTAGTGTACCCCGTTATAACCCGTTTGGTTCTGTGTTTGTACAGGTTATTTTATGGATCCTGGCAGGGGCTGCGGTATTGTTTATTTTATACCGGTTATTCTTAAGCAATGGTTTATTTATCCGGAACCGCGAAGCAAAGGCGGTGCAGGAGATTTCAGAAGAACAGCATGTTGCCGATGTGCAGGATTTTGATACTTTGGTAAAACAAGCCTATCGCCAGTCGGATTACAGGATGGCAGTGCGCTGGCTTTTCCTGAAAACGATCCGGCAGTTGGGTGACAAGGGGCATTTACAACCTTCGCCTGATAAAACCAATTTTCAATATGTGCAGCAAATCGATGCAAATAAGAAGAATGAATTTGCCTCGCTGGTATTGCGTTATGAGTATGTGTGGTATGGACATATAAACATTAGCCGGGAACAGTACGAACAGGTGGAGCTGCGGTTCCAGTCATTTTTTAATAAAATTTAAGGCAAAGGCATTTGAATAGGAGGATCATATACGGGATACTGTTTTGTTTACTGCTTGGCGGCCTGGGCTGTTCGAGAAAATCGGCCATGCCCGACTTAAAGGAAACATATTCTGCAAAAGATACAAGGCCCTTTGGTGCATGGGTTGCATTCCGGATACTTAGCAATAGTTTTCCTGGTAATTTTATTCATCGTACCAACCAACCACTATCTGCTTCGGGAGCCTTTGCATACAATAATCATTCTTTGTATGTGTGTATCACCCAAAATTTCTGGCCCGAACAGAAGGATGTGAATGCACTGCTGGATTATGTAAGCCAGGGTAATAGCTTTTTTCTTTCTGCAAGTAACATTGATTCTTTATTGCTCGATAAATTATCGGCCGAGATACAGCAACCTTCCTACCTGGAGCATGTTTCCCCGTTATCTTATGAGAAGACTTCTGTGAGGCTGATCGACGAGGCCAATCGCCCGAAAGATTCATTCAGCTATTTCTATAATCCTTTCGGCAGACACTTTTTAAAACTGAACGAATTCTCGAGCAGGATCGTTGGGTATAACGGTGACGGCAAGGTGAACTGCATGGTATATTTCTGGGGCAAGGGAAAGATATTCCTGCACACGGAACCCAGGGCTTTCAGTAATTATTTCCTGCTTACCCGCAACAATGCCGGTTATATGCGCCAGATCCTCCAACTCATGAACAGCGATCCGCTGCATGTGTATTGGGATGATTATTATAACCGGCAAAACAGCCGAGCAGGGAAAGGCTCATTTTCTACTTTTAGCGAAATAATGAAATACCCGCCACTGGCTACGGCATTCTGGCTTGCTTTGTTGTTGCTGCTGTTTTATGTCAGTTTTGGCGGGAAGCGCAGGCAGCGGATCATTCCGCAGATTAAACCTGTTCAAAATAGTTCGGTTGCTTTTACAGAAGCCATTGCACGTTTGTATCTTCAACAAAAAGACAATAAGAATATTGCTGATAAGATGATCGCTTATTTCAATGAACATGTACGCACGCATTATTTCCTTTCGGGCATCCCGGGCAGTGCCGATTTCATGCTGGCGCTTAGCAGGAAGAGTGGAGTATCACTTGAAAAAACCACCTCGCTTTACAGGGCCATAGAACACGCCAGCCAAAGCGGGGAGATCGATGATTACCAACTGTTATCCTTAAACGAACAAATACAGTCATTCTATAAAAAATAATATCATGGAAGAAAATTTCTTTGAAGAGCGGAAAAGCATCACAGAGTTAAATGCAGCATTGGAAAAGATCCGTAGCGAAATTTCGCGGGTGATCGTCGGACAGCAACAGTTGGTGGACCTCCTGCTCATTGGCCTGCTTTGTGATGGACATATCCTCATCGAAGGGGTGCCGGGGGTGGCCAAAACACTTGCTGCCAAACTGATGGCGAAGATCATGGATATCCAGTTCTCCAGGTTGCAATTCACACCCGATATGATGCCCAGCGATGTAATTGGTACGGCTGTGTTCAACCCCAAGGAAGGAAGCTTTAGTTTCAAGGCTGGCCCGGTATTCAGCAACATTGTACTTATAGATGAGATCAACAGGGCCCCTGCAAAAACGCAGGCGGCACTTTTTGAAGTTATGGAAGAACGACAGGTTACCGTTGACGGCTATACGCACCTGATGGGATATCCCTTCATCGTGCTGGCCACCCAGAACCCGGTTGAGCAGGAGGGAACGTACCGGCTGCCCGAAGCACAGCTTGATCGTTTCCTGTTTAAAGTAGATGTTCACTATCCCAGCCTGCAGGAAGAGATACAAATTCTTCAAATGCAGCAGGGGAAAAACCAGTATGAAATGCTGCAGGACGTGAACAAGATTTTAACGCCTGATGCTATACGCTATTTCAGGAAGATCGTGCAGGATGTGAATATTGAATCAAGGCTGATCGAGTACATTGCCGCCATTGTAAATGAAACCCGCAATAACCCATCCCTGTTCCTGGGAGCATCTCCGCGGGCTTCCCTTGCCTTACTTAAATCGGCCAAAGCATCTGCGGCTATTCGTGGCCGTGATTTCGTGATCCCGGAAGATGTGGTGGAAATGGCACCCCATGTGCTTCGTCACCGCATCATGCTCACGCCCGAAAAAGAGATGGAAGGTATCAGCCCGGATGAGCTGATCGACAGCATACTGAAATCGGTGGAAGTACCCCGTTAATTAAATATCCTTTGCGGGTCAAGGAACCTAAATCGTTTGTAACAATTCAATAATGCGTTTTATCAGGAAATATATCGGCGATCTTTTTATTCCCATGCGGTTTTACCTGCTCACAGGCCTATGCGGACTACTGTTTGTGCTGGCATTTTTTGTGCCGGTTATTTACCCGTTTGTTCGCATCATTGGCTGGGTATATTTCATGTTGATTTGTATCGATTATATTTTCATGTTCTTCCTGGGTCGTTCACCCAGGGTGAAAAGAATGGTCGGCGACCGGTTGAGCAATGGAGATCAAAACAGGATCATCTTACGCATCAGTAACCGGATGAATTTTGCCGTGCACATGACCATTATCGATGAATTGCCCGCACAATTCCAGGTAAGGGATTTTGAGCTCCATAAATCATTTGCAGCCCGCCAGGAGTTGCAGCTAGGGTATAGTGTAAAGCCAACTGAACGGGGTGTGTATGAATTCGGCAGGGTATTGTTGTACACTACTTCGGGATTGGGTTTGCTTTCACGCAGGTTTGTGATTGATGCAGCCCAATCAGTTTCGGTATATCCATCATTTATGCAGCTCAGGAAATACCAGCTGATCTCGCACACAACACTTGCCAATGAACATGGCAGTAAAAAATACAGGAAGATCGGGCATAGCATGGAGTTTGAACAGATAAAGGATTATGTAACGGGAGATGATATGCGCAGTATCAACTGGAAGGCCACTGCCCGTAAAGGCATGCTGATGGTGAATAATTATACCGATGAAAAATCGCAACAGGTATTTTGCCTGGTTGATAAAGGAAGGCTGATGAAAATGCCGTTCAACGGACTTAGTTTGCTCGACTATGCCATCAACAGCAGCCTGGTGATGACCAATGTATGCCTGCAGAAGCAGGATAAGATCGGGCTCATCACATTTGCCGATAAAATTGGATCGGTATTACCGGCTGAACGAAAGGCCACGCAAAGGGAAAATATTCTTCAGGTTTTATACAAGCAGCAAACCGCTTTCCTGGAATCAGATTTTGAAATGTTGTACCTGCAATTGCGTCAGAAAATAAAGCAACGCAGCCTCCTGGTTCTATATACAAATTTTGAATCCTTGAATGGCCTGCATCGCCAATTGCCCTACCTGCGTTCCATTGCCAGGCACCACCTGTTGCTGGTTGTATTTTTTGAAAATACCGAACTTAGCCGTTTATCTCACGCCGAAGCTCATAACCTGGAGGATGTATATGTGAAAACCATCGCAGATAAATTTGTGTCGGAGAAGAAAATGATCGTGAAAGAATTGTCTAAATATGGAATTCTGTCTATCCTCACTTCTCCCGAAAACCTCACTGTAAACAGCATCAACAAATACCTTGAACTAAAAGCCAGGCAGGCTATTTAACCAAGTGCTGCAGATATAGTACATTCGCAAAAAATCATTTTGGCAAATAAAGATTCTTATTGGCGCAAACACAAGGAGAAGATCGCCGGCGATATGCCTGAGTCGGTTGTGCGTAAAACATACAACCCTATCAGCGCTGAACAGAAAGCTCTTTATGAAGCCGGGAAAGTTTTATTGATTGATAAACCCATACATTGGACTTCCTTTGATGTGGTGCGTAAGATCCGCAACAGCATTGGCATCAAAAAAGTGGGCCATGCAGGCACCCTTGATCCATTGGCTACAGGGTTACTGATTGTGTGCACGGGGAAATTCACGAAGCAGATCAACGAATACATGGCGCAGGAGAAGGAGTATACCGGTAGTTTCACCCTGGGTGCGGTTACGCCAACTTATGACCTGGAAAGTACACCCGAGCAACAAAAGGATTATTCATCAATAACTGCAGAACAGGTAGAAATGGCGGCAAATACTTTTATTGGTGATATACAGCAATTACCCCCGATCTATTCAGCCATTAAAAAGCAGGGTACACCATTGTACGAGTTGGCCAGGAGAGGAGAAGAAGTAGAATTGAAACCAAGGGCCATTCACATCGGCCAGTTCGAGATCGTGCGTATTGAAATGCCCGTAGTACATTTTCGCATTGTATGTTCAACGGGAACCTATATACGCAGTATTGCACATGATATGGGAATCGCACTGGGATGTGGTGCTTACCTCAGTGCATTGCGCCGTACACGCATAGGGTCCTTTAGTACTGATGGTGCTATGAGCATGGAAGCATTCATGGAATCGCTGGGAAGCAGTACCAGCTGATCATTCCTACCGTCATTGATATCTCTGTGAAACTCTGTGCAAAACTCTAATTCCTCTGTGGTTTAAAAAAGCTACTCCATTTTTAGAAAGGATAACTCACCCCAATCGTAAAATTGAAATTTTCATATCTCCATTTACGATACTCATCATTGGCGCCGCGGGAGAATATCTTTTTGAAGATGTCATCAAATCCCAATGGAGGTGCCTGCCAGCCGTCATTGATATAAAAACGTTCGGGTCTTTTAAACCGGAACCCGAGATCAAGTCTTAATACAAAATAATTAAAATCGAGCCGGAAACCAGTGCCCGCAGAAATACCAAGCTGCTTGTATACATTTTTAATCTGAAATTGTGCACTGTCTTCCGATCCGTCTGCTTTGGTGTTTCGCAGGTTCCAGATATTTCCTGCATCAATGAACAGGGCACCTCTTAAGGTGAGGGTATTGGGTATGATTCGGGCAATATCATAACGGTATTCAATATTCGCTTCCAGTTGCATATCACCAGTGCGATCGTTAAAGATCGTTTTGGTGGAATTAAAAGGTATAAGTTCCCTGCCGCCGGGACCAATACCACGGATCGGCCATCCCCGCATACTGTTGCTACCGCCACCGAAATACTGTTTGAAGAACGGCAGCGTACGATTGGTATCACTTCCCAGCAAGGGTACCCCAATGCCACCGAAAATCCGGAAGGTCAACGCCGTTTTCGGGTAACTGATACTGTATTTGTATTCAACATCTCCCTTAACAAAATTTCTTTTATATCTTTTTAAAATAGGAAAGCCCGAACCTTCGAGATTTATTTTAGTGGATGATTCCCGCGAAAGACTAAGCGGGTGATATGGATTGTTATACACCCGCGAAGCACTCACACCCATGCCCAGTACAAACGCGGTATTATATGAATATCGTAAGAAAGGGTTATCGTTAAGGATCGTTTTGAAACTATCCGATTCATTGAAAAGGTAGCTAAATTCCACATTCGGAATTTTTACCGCAATGCGCCAGTTCTTCTTTAGTGAAGTGCCGGCCCATCCAAGGTTAAAATTTACTGATTGCAGGTTGAAAAGGTTGAGCCGGTTATTGTATGACAGGTTCAGGTTACCAAAAGTTTCCCCGCTGGCAGGTTTGATCCTTTTATTGATCCTGTCGGCCATATTCTTTGGTAGTACGATCCTCGACACAAAACCATTGAGCCCATAGCTGAGCTCATTTGAATTGATAAGCTTATTGCCTGAACCACGACTATTATTATTCAGCTCCACACCTGCACGAATATTATGGGTTACCCGTATGGCTTCCTTTCCTACATTCCTGTTGAGCAAAGAGAGGTTGCCCGAAAGTCCGAACAGATTTCCTGATAAGGCATTCAGTGAATTGCTGGAGGCAGAGTAACTGGCTTCGAGGGCCGCCTGGAAACTATATTTTTTATTTGGGATCAATTCGATGACGAGGTTTACACGATCGCTGCTGTCTGGTACTTCCTGCACCTGGATGTTCACACTCTGCCACACGCCTGTCTTGGTGAGACTGTTAAGCGTATTATAATATTCATTTTGTTTAAATAAATTTCCCCTGCGTAAGCTGATGTTCCTTCCCAGGAAACCTGTGCGGAATAATTTTTCGTGATAACGCAATACAAAATTGCGGGTAGCCCTTTCCGTGATATCCAGGCTGTCACTTAATTTGTCACCCTGCCGAAAATCGGGCAGGAGGTAGATGCGGTTGATATAGAATTTTTGTAGTTTGCTGGAATCGATTGGCGGAATCAATACCACAGCCAGTTTTATCTTTGGAGAATCCCGTTGCTGCTGTGCTTCGGCCAATAGCCTGAGTTGTTCAAACGGATCATCTGTTACCGATGTAAGGGCTTCAATGGTTGTATCACCCCGCACCCTTAACTCGGCAGCAGTGAATTTGTAATAGCCATTGTTCCTGAAACTATCTACCAGCCGGCTTATCTCACCAAGCACGGCAACTTTTGTAATGGGTTTGTCTTTTTTCAGTAATGCATATTCGCGGTCCTGCAAGGCTTTCTCCTGCAAATCCGGTTTTACGAGTCGGTAACTTACTGTATCTATCAAAGTAGGTTTGCCTGCTTCCACAACATACTTAACCTTCACCTTTTGATTTACCGTATCGGCCACGTAACTGATCTTTGCGTTGTAATACCCAAGGTGAAACATGGAAGCCTGCATATTCCTGGATGAAATTCCGGCATAAGCGCTGTCGTAAGCCGGCGGACTAATGATATACTTCAGGAAAAAGAATTTGTCCTTGGTTTTTACAGTAGCACTGTCATCAAGCTGTCCATTTAAGCGTTGATTTAATGTCTGTCTTTCAATTTTAGTAAAATTTCCTCCCTTAACTTCGATACTGGTTCCAACCAAATAAGGTTTGTTGGCGGGCTTGTTTCGGATGAAAGTAAAGGTAGTGCAGGATGCTAATGACAGCAGGAAGACAAACAAATACCCGTAACGGATACCCGAATTTTTAATACTCGAAAAATATAACGGCATAAATTGTCTGACAATGTTTAGCAAATCCACCATCAAATATATCCAAAGTTTACAGCACAAAAAATTCAGGGATGAACACAACTGTTTTGTGGCAGAAGGACCGAAGGTTGTTCAGGAGCTTTTAACCACCGGTGATTTCAACTGTAAATCACTTTATGCGTTGCAATCCTGGGTAGATGCAATGGATCAGGAACTTCAGCAGTATCTGTCGGGCAGGATTTGGGTAGTGAAGGATTTTGAATTGGAAAAGATGGCTTCTTTTGCCACTGCCAACCAGGTGCTGGCTGTTTTTGAGAGAAAAGAATCCATTGCCCCGGTATCAGTTAAAAATGAGTTAACGTTGGCATTGGACGATATCCGTGATCCCGGCAACCTGGGTACGATCATCCGCACTGCAGATTGGTTTGGTATTAAAAATCTGATATGTTCAAACAACACCGTAGATCAATATAATCCCAAAGTTGTACAGAGTACAATGGCAAGCCTGGGGAGGGTAAATCTTTACTACACTGATCTCGCAACCTGGTTACCGGCACAGAAACCTGTTCCTGTATTTGCCACTGCATTAGAAGGAAAATCCCTTCATTCATTTTCAGGAACGCGTGAAGCCATTGTCGTCATTGGCAATGAATCAAAAGGGATTTCTGCAGAGATATTGCAAATGGCCAACGGTTTGATAAACATTCCACGTTACGGGCAAGCTGAATCGCTCAATGCAGCGGTAGCAGCGGCCATTGTTTTGTATGCACTTCGCAGTTAAAGCTGAATTTACTACCTGAACTGGATGGCTTTTACCGGGTTTACTTTTTTAATGAGGAGGGTAGGTATGATGAGTGTTGCAATGCAAATTAAAAAAGTCACCAGGTCAACCAGTAATACCTGCCACCAAATGATCTCGGCACTTGCGGTGCGCATAAAGTATGCCTCTTCATTTAATTTTATGAAACCCGTTTGTTGCTGAAGCCAGCAGATTCCCAATCCCAATATCGTGCCAATGAGTATGCCCGCCAATGCAATGAGGGTTGCATGATAGAGAAAGATCTTTTGAATATTCCAGTCTGTTGCACCAACAGCTTTTAAGATGCCAGTCATTCGGGTTCGTTCCAGCACCAGTATGATGAGGCAGGTGATGAGGTTCACCATTGCTACGATCACCATGATTGATAGCAGGATGTTTTTCAATTGTCCCTGCAGGTTTAGCCAATCAAAAATGTCGGGGTATATTTCCCGGATGCTGCGGCTGTACCAGCTTTGAGGAAGTTCATGATAGGCCAGGTTGGCCATGGTATCCGTCTTGGTATAATCGTTTAGAAATACTTCATAGCCACCGATCTGGTTTGGTTCCCAGTTATTAAGCCTGCGTATCAGGTTGATATCGCACAAAGCGAAATTTTTGTCGTACTGTTCGATACCGGTTTTGTATATACCGGCTACGCGTAACCGCCGGGCCGTTTTGCTGCCATCCTGCCTGAAAAAGAAAACCAGGAGGCTGTCGCCCGGGTCTATATTCAACTGGCGGGCTGTATAGGAGCTGATGTTGATCTCTTTGCTGTAGCCACTGTCGGTAAAGGAAAGCCAGTTGCCCGATTGCAGGAAGGGTTGCAGCCGGGCGAAACGAAAGCTGCTGTCGATCCCTTTGAGTAACACACTTTCAATATCTGATTCATATTTTAGAATACCTGATTTGCTGGCATATCTTTCAACAGAAACTGTATAGGGTAATGAACGCAGGTATCTTTCAACAGTATCGTTCTGGTAAATGGGATATTCTTCAGCAATGCTGAGTTTGTCGTCGAGGTCTTGTTGAACCCTGATATGTCCCCAGAAACTGAATACTTTATTGCTGATGACCTGTTGAAATCCATTTACAAAACTCAGCGCCACGATCATTACGGCCACACTCAGGGCCGTAGCGCCTGTAGCAAGCCTGATGATAAACCTGGAAAAGGTTTTCTGGTTAACTGCGGCGATGCGCTTTGCAATGAATAAGGAAACATTCAATCCGTAAAATTTTGCTATCTTTCAAAAGTAAATTAATTCAGGAATTAAATGAACTTCATGCCGGTAATTCGTAAGCTTATTTTTATTTTAAGCATCTTACTATCTAATTCAGCACCGGCACAGGTTGTAGAAAAAGTATACAAGCCATACATTCAAACCCCACAGTTATTTAAATATGGCAACCAGCAAGGGATTCCCATCTTTACATTGAACAGCGGCGACCGTATAGAGTTGGAATTTGATGATATGGAAGGGAATATGAAAAGTTATTATTATACTTATGTATTGTGCGATTATAACTGGCAACCGGTGAACCTGAGTCCCTTCGATTATATTAAAGGCTTTACACAAAACCGCATTACAACATACCGGTATTCTTCGATTGCCTATACCCGTTATACACATTACCAGGCTATATTGCCCGAACGTAATTCAGAACCTACCAGGTCGGGGAACTATTTATTGAAAGTATTCCTGGATGGGGATACATCAAAACTTGTTTTTACCAAACAAATGCTGGTATTGGATTCAAAGTCTGCAGTAAGCGCAGCCGTTGTACAACCATTTACACCACAATTTTTTAATACCCATCAGAAAATAAAATTCACAGCCAATTTGCAAGGCATCAACACCTTTAGTGCAGCGCAGCAGGTAAGAGCGGTTGTATTGCAGAATAACCGTTGGGATATGGCGCAACGTGATATTGTTCCCACTTTTGTAAGGGGTAGTGTGCTGGATTTTTCTGCAGAAAATATTGCGGTATTTCCTGCGGGCAAAGAGTGGCGATGGCTCGATCTGCGGAGCTTCAGGTTGCAAAGCGACCGGGTAGACAGTGCCCATTATAATAAAAGTTCAACGGAGATTTATTTAAAAACTGATGTAGACCGTACGGGCCAGCGTTATGTGTATTTCCCCGATTATAACGGAAGTTATAATATCTCAACGTATGAATCCATCAATCCATTCTGGCAGGGAGATTATGCCACGGTGCATTTCAATTTTGCCCAACCCGACGGTAACCCATACCCGAACAAGGATATTTACCTCGCCGGTTATTTTACGGGTTACGACCTTTCGGACAAATGGAAAATGCAGTTCAATGAAACAACCCGTAAGTATGAATGCACGGCATTCCTGAAACAAGGTTATTACAATTATACCTATATCGCCCGTGACCAGGCTGAGCCGTTTATGGAAACAGAACTGGAAGGAAATTACTGGGAAACAGAAAATAGTTATACCATCCTGATCTATTATAAATCCTTCACCGACCGCAGTGATCAGTTGATTGGCGTTTCGAGCATCAATTCACGAACAGATAAACCCGGCTTTAGTTTTTGATCATTAAAAAGAAGCAGCCTCCGCTAATCTTTTTGTTTATTCCAGCATAAATTTTTTTTTTGAAAACAAAATGGACAATTGTTCTGATAAATTGATCTCATCAACCTATATTTGCATCGGCAAGTCTTATACGACCAGCTCCTATTGAACTCCCCCAGGACCGGAAGGTAGCAAGGGTAGATGGTTGAGCGGTGCGATGTAAGTAACTTGCCATTTTTTATTTAATATTGCCGATGTAATAGGGAATATTGTATGAACTCCAAAGAATTAGAGAACCGGTTAAAATCTTTCGCCTATCGCATTGTGAATGTTTGCAATGCCCTTCCCAAAACAAAAATTTCAAAGGTCGTAGAGGATCAGCTATTACGATCTGCATTTTCATCCGCAGCCAATTACAGGGCGGCTTGTAAAGCAATCAGCAAAAAAGCTTTTGTATCAAAATTGAGCATCGCCTTTGAAGAGGCAGATGAAACATTATTTTGGGTTGAAGTGATCCAGGATCTTAACTTGTTACCTGTTGAGAAATTGTCAGCAATAATTCAAGAAGCTACAGAATTGGCCAGTATCTTAGCAGCCGCAAGAAAAACAGCCCAGGCTAGTTTATCGTAAATATTAACTATTCAATTTTAAATATTACCTATATATGAAATTTTTTATTGATACAGCAAATTTAGCCCAGATCAAGGAAGCCAATGAACTGGGTATTCTCGATGGTGTTACCACCAATCCGTCCCTGATGGCCAAAGAAGGTATCAAGGGTATTGATGCAGTGATGCAGCATTACAAAACGATCTGCGAAATGGTAGATGGTGATATCAGTGCCGAAGTGATATCAACCGATTTCGATGGCATCATTGAAGAAGGTAAAAAACTGGTCGCTATTCACCGCAACATCGTGGTAAAAGTGCCGATGATCAAAGATGGCATCAAGGCCATTAAATGGTTTACGCAAAATGGTATCCGCACAAACTGCACCCTGGTGTTTTCGGCAGGTCAGGCGATACTGGCTGCAAAAGCTGGCGCATCCTATGTATCTCCATTCATCGGCCGCATCGACGATAGTGGCTGGGATGGCATGGAACTGATCCACCAACTCAGGCAGATATTCACTATCCAGGGGTATAAAACTGAGATCCTGGCAGCTTCTATCAGAAATCCAAATCACATCATCAAATGTGCAGAGGCCGGTGCCGACGTTTGTACATGCCCGTTAGATTCAATCCTTGGTTTGCTCAAGCATCCGCTTACCGATATCGGCCTTGCCAAATTCCTGGAAGATGCCAAGAAAACGGCTTAATTAAAATAACATATTCTTATATAAAAAAAGCTGAACCACGGGGTTCAGCTTTTTACGTTGGATTATAAAGAGGGATCAACTTTTTCTTTTTTGTTTCGGCTGATTGTTCATGATCTCTTCCCTGGTTGGCAGATCAGGATCTTCCTTTTTCTTGATGTACATGAAAAAATCTTTGTGCATCCTGCCATCTTTCATAGACACTTTGATATGAACTTTTTCGAGCTTGCAGTCCCGGTCGATGAATAAATTATTTCCATAAAAGGTTCCGTACGAACTGCTGAAACTAAGTTGGTTGCTGTCGAGCGGGATATACCTGCCATTGTGCATCAATCCATCAACATTAATATAATTATATGTTCCTTTCTTAAGGCTATCAGTGTACAGGTTAACAAACATACTGTCTACCTGCTGTGCATTCGCAACCTGTGTAAAGCCTGCCAATAATAACATGAACAGCATGTAACGTTTTTTCATCACTGTAAAATTGCTATATATTTTCTTGTTCTTCGTTAACATACTCATAAAATAGGATCAGGCTTCCTGGCAGATACCTACGCGTAGCTTGCTGTATTCGTTTTTCTGTAATTCGTCGAGCATGAACAGGGCCAGGTCACCTGCATTGATACGGTTATTGGCGCAAAGTGGCGGTTGTTCTGCAGATGTGATAAAATGGCCTGTTGCATTGGCATCAATTATATCAGGCGGACAAACGAAGGTCCAATCAAGTGCTGATGATTTCAATATTTCATAGGCTTTGTAATGTTCTTTACTAACCGGGAAAAATGTAACCGGGTAGTCTTTGCCATTCATGATAAGGTCGCCGTCGGGTGCCAGCAACGAGCCCATTCCGCCTACGGCAATGATGCGTGAAACAGATGCCCTTGTCATTTGCTGCACAATATTTTTTATGCCGAGTGAGCGGGTTTTATCGGTTCCATCCGTGCCGCCGCCCAGGGAAGAAAGTACAGCATCGCTTCCCATAACGGCATTGTATACCTGCTCTTCATCAAAGAGTGCGCCGGGTATCAATTGCAGGTTATCCTGTTCGGTGAATCCTGCAGTGAAAACATTGCGGCCAAATGCTTTTACCTGGTATCCTTTGAACAGGGCGAGTTTCACCAGTTGTTTGCCTACCATTCCTGAAGCCCCAAAGATCGTGATGGTCATATGAATTGTTTAAAGATTGATAAAGGTTTAATAAAACCACTGCGAATTAACCAGTATAAAAATTACTGTTTCAACACGTCTTTATAGGCTTCGGGATTTTTATCAAATACCGATTTCGCATAAGGGCAAAGTGGTATGATCTTAAGTGATTTTTCCCTGGCATATTCAATAGCATGATCAAAGAGTTGTTTGCCTACACTTTTACCTCTCAACGAATCATCTACTTCCGTATGATCAATGATCATGATGCCTGGTGAAAGGGAATAAGTCATTTCTGCGAGGATACTATCAGCGGTGCCCACAAAAAACGCTCCTTTGTTTCCGGTTTCTTTATGTTCTATCTGCATAAATATAATTTTATTCAATTTACTTAAAAACGCTGAGTAGTTTTCAATTTCGGTTGGATGATCGAATCGATTTTCTGTGCGTTATAAAAATATTGTAACATTGCCTCCATCAGGTTTAATTTTGAATGTATGATCGGGTGATTGGAACCCTCATCAAATCATATTTATATCCTGTTTATAATAGTATGGCAACCAAGATACTCGTGTTTGATAATTACGATTCCTTCACTTATAACCTGGTTCACCTGGTTGAGAAGATACTGCACACTAAAGTGGACGTGCGGTTGAATGATCAATTAAATATGGAAGACGTGAAAAAGTATGATAAGATCATCTTGTCTCCTGGGCCAGGTTTGCCAAATGAAGCAGGAAGCTTGTTGCCCTTGATCCGCGAATATGCAGCTTCAAAATCAATCCTGGGTGTTTGCCTGGGTATGCAGGCGATCGCGGAATCATTTGGTGCGAATTTGTTTAACCTCGATACGGTATATCATGGGATGTCAAGCCCATTAACCCTTACCGGTAAAGATGAGAATCTATTCAATGGCATTAAGTCGGGTGAACAGGTTGGTCGTTATCATAGCTGGATGGTAGCTGAAGAAGGGTTGCCCGATTGTTTCGATATTTCAGCCCGGGACGACCAGGGCAGGATCATGGCGCTCTGTCATAAAAGCCTCGATCTACGGGGCGTGCAATTTCATCCCGAAAGTGTTTTAACTCCCAACGGGGAAATAATATTGCGAAACTGGCTTTGTCATTGATTTCGTATAATCATTCACGTAACTTGCAGTCCATTAAAATCAAACGAAGTCTTCCTTACACGTAAACACCTAATAGAATCATCATGAATATCAAAGTATGTGGCATTACCTCCCTGAAACAGTTGCAGCAGCTCGACGGGTTGAATGTGGATTTTGCCGGGCTGGTATTTTATAAGCAGTCTCCGCGGTACGCCGAAGGAAAGATCTCCGGAAAAGATATTAAGTCTGCCGACCTCGACATTAAAACTGTTGGAGAGTTCATGAATGCTTCCTTTGAAGAGATCATGAAAACGGTGAAGGCCTACAACCTTGATGTGGTGCAGCTTCATGGCGATGAATCGCCTCATTTGTGTGAACAGGTGTCTAATGAAATTGAAGTGATCAAAACTTTTGCAATTGATGATAGTAGCCAGAAGTCGATCGATTATATGGTGAAAGAATATGACGAGGTATGTGACTATTACCTTTTTTACAAGGCCTCGGGTAAAGATAAAGACGTGAACGGTGGAAAATTTGACTGGCAGAAGATCGCTGTAGCGCAGATTGAAAAGCCCTTTTTCCTGAGTGGCGGTATTGGCCCGGCAGATGCAGGCCTGGTAAAAAAATTCAAACATCCTGATTTTTACGGGGTGAACCTTAACAGCCGTTTTGAAAAAGAACCCGGTCAGAAAGACATGGCATTGCTGCTCCAATTTATGCATGCTTTGAAATAATTCGGTCAAAATCAACAATAAGCTAGGATTTTGGGATTATTTTACCGTTTTTGGCTGTTAAATATGTTTTAAATGGTTAGGTAAAAATCATGAAACTGGTTAAATTGCAACGGACTGCCCATGCAGGATTAATTACATACCATGAAGAAATATCTCATTCTCTGCTTTTTTCTACCCCTGGCGGTAACGGCTCAGCAAAAATCTAAACCCGTTGCCAGCAGCAAAACGGCGGTAAAGGAAAACTTAAAACCTGTTGATGGATATATGATCGAAGGAACGGTAACCGGCTATCCCGATGGAACGGTTGTTGACCTCTTGAATGGCAACGGCGGACCAGAAATGAGTACCAGTATCGCCAACGGAAGCTTCCGGTTTAGCGGCAAAATGGAGTTTCCCGATTTTAAACTGATCGCTTTCAATAAATCGCAGCCTTACATCACCATGTTGCTGGATAATAGTTCTGTTAGCATCACCGCCACGAAAGATGCCCTCGACCAGGCCATTGTCAAAGGCTCAAAATCAAATGACGATTTTATTGCTTATAATAAGCTTACAAAACCTTTTGAAAAGTTGTTTTCTGCAGAAGCAGGAGGGGCTGATTCTGCAGAAATTAAGAAAGCTGCGGCAGCTTTAGACGCATTTTCCCGCAAATACAGCCAATCCTATATTGCGCCATTGGCCATTTACAGAACACACCAACTGACCGGAAACGGAGCCCAGCTCGAAGATTTGTTCAACAGGATGTCTGATCCCGTAAAAACCTCACCAATGGGTAATTACATTGCGCAGCAGGTTGCGGAAGTGAAGAAAAATCCTATGGGAAAACCATTGCCCGATTTTTCACAGGAAGATATCGATGGTGTTCCTGTTAGTCTTTCTTCATTCAGGGGTAAATATGTGTTGATCGATTTCTGGGCAAGCTGGTGTGGTCCTTGCCGCCAGGAAAATCCAAATGTTGTGAATGCATTTCAGAAATATAAGAACAAGAATTTTACCGTGCTAGGTATATCGCTGGATAAAACCAAACAGCCATGGCTAGACGCTATTAAGAATGATGGTCTTACCTGGACGCAACTTAGTGACCTGAAGGGCTGGGCTAATGCAGTAGCACAAAAATTCCAGATCACCAGTATTCCACAGAATTTCCTGGTAGATCCTTCCGGTGTTGTGATCGCTAAAAATTTACGTGGAGCAGCATTGGATGCTAAACTGGCCAGTTTGCTTAAATAAGATTTACCTGTTTTTTTCTTCCTGTTTTATTTTTTCAATTGCCTTTTGTACAATTGAACAGTATTTTCCAATCCAAGGTAAATAGCGTCGCAGATGAGTGCATGCCCTATGGATACTTCTTTCAGTCCAGGAATTTTTTCGGCAAAAAAAGCAAGATTATGCAGGTCAAGATCATGGCCGGCATTGATACCAATTCCCAATTCATTGGCTTTTAGAGCTGCAGCAATATAATCAGCAATTGCTTCTTCTTTTTTACCTGCGGCATACTGGCTTGCATAAGATTCCGTGTATAACTCAATGCGATCGGTACCGGTAGCCACGGCTGCTTCTACCATTTCTATTACGGGATCAACAAAGATAGACACCCGGATACCTGCATTTTTAAATACCGAAATGATGTTTTGTAAATAGGCAGCATGTTCTACGGTGTTCCATCCATGATTGCTTGTGATCTGCCCGATGGCATCGGGTACCAGCGTAACCTGGGTAGGTTTATTGGCCAACACCAATTCTACAAAAGAAGATTCAGTTGGGTTTCCTTCAATATTAAATTCAGTGGTTACGATTTTTTTAAGATCATACACATCCTGGTAACGGATATGACGTTCATCGGGTCTTGGATGAACCGTAATGCCATCGGCACCAAATCTTTCAATATCCTTTGCGGCCTGCAGGATATCTGGATTGTTATGTCCTCTTGCATTGCGCAGCGTTGCCAGTTTATTGATATTTACCGAAAGTTTCGTCATGAACAGATCGTGTTTTTTTTCAAAGTTACTGTGTTTTGTAAAGAACAACGCGTAAGCAAATCAATCTTTACTTACGCGTTGAAGCTGGCCGGTAGATTAATTAATTAGTCTTTTCAACATCCTTGCTGTCGCGGATATTTTTCTGAACAGCTACGGCACCAAAAAGTGCCAGCAGGAAAGAGAATGCATAGAATCCTTTTTCGCTTGACAGCAGATCGGCGTTCCATAAACCGATGACGAGGAGCAGGATCGACAAAATACTGGCAAACCACGACAGGCCGTAATAGATATCAGTTACGGGTATGCCTTCCAGTTTGTCCCTGACTGCCTTTTGCACCGATATCACCGCAAATAGTCCAAACATCAGTACTGTAAAATAATAGCCTTTTTCATTGAGCAACATATCTGCCCTGGATAATCCCACTAAAAATCCGGTCATGCCGGTTCCCAACGCAACCCATGAGGCGGCGATGAAAGCATTAGAAGGTTTTTGTAACATATATTAGGTTTTGTTTGTATAAAAGTAGCGGGCCATTCGTTAAGGAATGTCTAAAGCCACCCAAAAGCATGTTAAGATTGAACATCTGCCTGAAACATTTCTTTTGTACAGCTTCCCTTATTTTTGCCGCATGACAGGTATCGAATCGGTTCGCATCAAACAAGCCATTGTACATAAGGTAGGAAATCCAACCAGGGGAGAGGAACTCCGTTTATCTGAAAATCCATTGACACTGAATGATGATGTCGTTCAGCAATTACTCATTAAATATTTACTTGGCGCCGTGAATGAGCACGACCTGCACCAGTTTACCCACCTGCACGATCTTCAGCAGAATGAAGTGTATGGTTATGTAACAGACTTATTCAGCGACGTAGATGAATTTGTTGCAAACAGTTATAAGCTGGCCCAGTTTTTATACAGCAAATCCACACATGTAAAAGTGAAGGAAGGGGAGTTGTATGTTGTGCGGCTCGATCATGTACCTTTTGAGGATGGTGTAGTACAGGCGATCGGCATCTTTAAATCGGAACAAAAAGAAACTTTTTTAAAAGTGTTTGAACATGGTAAAAGTCTTGAACTGATCCAGGAAGATGGGATCAGTATTCACAAGCCAGACAAGGGTTGCCTGGTATTTAAATCGCACGCCAAGGAAGGCTACCGGTTATGCGTAGTGGATCATACGAATAAGCAGCAGGATGCACAGTATTGGGTGAATAATTTTCTTCAGGTAGAACCCGTGGCCGATAGTTATCATCATACCGACAAATACCTGGCCCTCTGCAAGCAATTTGTGACGAATGAATATCCCGATCAGTTTGTGGTCAGTAAATCAGATCAGCTTGAATTATTGAACCGCAGCATGGATTATTTTAAAACCCGGGATCATTTCAGCATGGAAGAATTTGCAGGCGAAGTGATCATTCAGCCCGATGTAGTGGATAGTTTTAAAGAATATAAAAAGAATTTTGAAACGGCCCGTAACTACGAGATCGAAGATGAATTTGACATCAACCTTACGGCTGTAAAGAAGCAACAGAAATCTTTTAAGTCGGTACTAAAACTAGATAAAAATTTTCACATCTATATTCATGGTCGCCGCGACCTTATCGAAAAAGGGGTTGATGAACGCACTGGTAAGAAGTTCTATAAGATCTATTTTGAAGAAGAACATTGATCGGTTTACTCATGCAAGGTCCAGCAGATCACGAATTACTACCGAGGACAGTACAGCGCCGAATGTGGCCGGTAGGTATGAAATGGTTCCATAGGCCGATTTCTTATAATTCCTTCCATCGGTGAGCATCAGGCTTTCCTTGATGGGTTCTTCGGGAGAGAACACCACTTTAATTCCTTTGTAAATGCCGTCTTTCTTGAGTGTTTTGCGTATCTGTTGCGCAAATGGACAGTTGTATGTTTTGGAGATGTCGGTTACCTGCAGTTTGGTAGGATCGAGTTTGGCGCCGGCGCCCATGCTGCTGACGACGCGGCATTTTTTTTCATATGCTTTTCGTAATAGGGTAAGCTTTGGCGTTATGCTATCAATGGCATCAATGATATAATCGTGTTTGGTTTCAAATAAAGTATCCACCATTTCGGGATTGATGAATTCTTTGATCACGGTCAATGACAATTCGGGGTTTATGGCCAATAATCTTTCGGCCATGATATCCGCTTTGGAAACACCATGGTTAATGGCCAATGCAGGCAGTTGCCGGTTGCGGTTGGTTGGGTCTACTACATCGCCATCAATGATCGTCATGTGCCCGATACCGCTTCTGCAAATAAATTCGGCAGCAAAAGAGCCCACGCCACCCATGCCCAGGATGAGTACATGCGCTTCGTTTAACCTGCGCAGTTTTTCTTCTCCAATGAGTAAGGTGGTACGGGATAACCAGGAAATATCATTCATCATATGATCAGGAGAACGCTGATGGAAAAACGGTCAGCGTATTTTTTTTAAGTTGATTTTGTAAAGATTCTACCGGCATGTCCAGGGCTGTGGCTGCAAATGTATAAACCAATTCAATTGATAATTCTTTTGCATCGGTTTCAAGGAATAATTTTTCAAAGGGTATCGAGCGTACCACCGATTGCATGGACTCATTTTGTAATTGAGTGCCAAAGCTTAGATAATAACCCTTTTCAATGATTTTTGCCGCCAGTAGGGCATTCCTATTGAAGCCATGAAAGATAACAGGCACGGTGTTTTTTTCCTTATCGAGTATATTCAGTACTTCATCAAAAGCACGAACGCAGTGGATTATGAGTGGTTTGCGGGTATTGTTTGCCCATTGAACTTGTGCAGTAAATACGTCAACCTGTAGCTCCATATTTGTCTGGCAAACCTTGTCGAGCCCGCATTCACCAATGGCCACTACCTGTTTGTGTACACTTTGTTCCTTCAAAACACTTAATTGTGCTTTCCAATTTTGTATGTCAATATACCAGGGATGTAACCCGATAGAGTAGACGCCCGGCTCCGTTGCCCTGCCGAAATCTTCATACAGGCTTTGGATGGCCCATTCATTTGCCTGCGATGGATAATGACTATGTATATTGATGAACAACGAATTGTTTTTTTGCAAACTACAACTATGTTCGAAAATATTCTACTCCAAATGGAATCTTGCGCACAAAAAAGCCCGCTCCAAAAAGAGCGGGCCATTATTAATTCTTAATTTCTAATGCTTAATTAGCAATTAGTACCTGTACATTTCTGCTTTGAAAGGACCTTCTTTAGGAATACCTAAGTATTCAGATTGAGCACTTGTCAGTTCTTCCAATACCACACCGATTTTAGCGAGGTGTAAACGGGCAACTTTTTCATCAAGGTGTTTTGGTAATACATACACTTTGTTTTCGTAGTTGCTGCTGTTTGTCCACAATTCAAGCTGGGCAAGTGTTTGGTTGGTGAATGAGTTGCTCATTACGAAGCTTGGGTGACCGGTAGCACAACCCAGGTTTACCAGGCGGCCTTCAGCTAGCACGATGATGTCTTTACCTTCGATGGTATACAGATCAACCTGTGGCTTGATGGTATTTTTTGTGTTGCCATAGTTTTGATTCAACCAGGCCATATCAATTTCAATATCAAAGTGACCGATGTTACAAACGATCGCTTTGTCTTTCATCGAACGGAAATGAGCTTCGGTGATCAGGTCGCGGCAACCACTGGCTGTTACGATGATATCAGCTTCTTTTACTGCATCGATCATTTTCTTTACTTCAAATCCGTCCATTGCTGCCTGTAAAGCACAGATTGGATCGATCTCGGTAACGATTACACGAGCACCTGCACCGCGTAAGCTTTCTGCAGATCCTTTACCTACGTCTCCGTATCCACCAACAACAGCAACTTTACCTGCCATCATTACATCGGTAGCACGACGGATAGAATCAACCAAAGATTCTTTACAACCGTATTTGTTATCGAATTTAGATTTGGTAACTGAATCGTTCACATTGATCGCTGGGATCGGCAAAGTACCTTTGGCCATGCGCTCGTATAAACGATGTACGCCGGTTGTGGTTTCTTCGCTAAGGCCTTTGATGTTGGCGATCAGTTCAGGATATTTATCAAAAACGATGTTGGTCAGATCACCACCATCATCCAGGATCATGTTCAATGGTTTGTCGGCGCTTCCGAAGAACAAAGTTTGTTCGATGCACCAATCAGCTTCTTCCTGCGTTTGTCCTTTCCAGGCATATACACCGATTCCGGCAGCAGCGATGGCCGCAGCAGCCTGGTCCTGTGTAGAGAAGATGTTACAGCTGCTCCATTTAACCTCAGCGCCCAGGGCGATCAGGGTTTCAATTAACACGGCCGTTTGAATGGTCATGTGAAGGCAACCGGCGATGCGGGCACCTTTTAATGGCTGGCTTGCGCCATATTCAGCCCTCAGGCTCATCAGGCCCGGCATTTCTGCTTCGGCTAACCTGATTTCTTTACGACCCCATTCTGCCAGGGACATATCTTTTACCTTGTAGGCAAGATTGAAATCAATTCCTTTTGTGATTGTTGACATGGTATATTAATTTAGAATGCAAATCTACTTTTAATAGTGTAAAATTCTAAGTATTATTAAAAATTCAGGATAAATTAATATTTAAGCATTATTTTGTAGCATAAAACAGATGTTTGCTATGAAAAAGAACGAACAAAAAGAAGAATCCGCTATGACCATTCCCAACCTGGATAAAAATGACCTGGCCATACTGCGGCTTTTGCAGCAAAATGCCCGCATTACCGTAAAGGAGATATCAGAAAAAATACACCTGAGTACTACGCCGGTTCATGAACGTATTAAAAGACTGGAACAATCGGGTGTGATTAAACAATATGCGACCCTGTTAGATCATGCCAAGGTGAGAAAAGGATTGATGGTGATCTGTTATGTTTCATTAAAAGAACACAGTAAGAATGCCGGTGTAAAATTTATCAAGACCATCAATGAGTTGAATGAAGTAGTGGAATGCTATAATATTTCAGGTGAATTTGATTTTATGCTGAAAGTGGTTGAAGAGAACATGGACAGTTATTATGACTTTCACGTGAACCGCCTCAGCCAGATCGAGAACATGGGAAATGTACAGAGTGTTTTTGTGATGGGAATTATTAAGCAAACGCACCAGTTGGTGTGGTAGGAGGAAGTAATTAATAATTAATAATTAATAAGGAAGTTTAAGAGTGTGCACTGATTTCAATATCATTTTAACTGTAGATACCGATGACTCTGTGCAAAGCTCATTTACCTCAGTTGTCAAAAATATCGAGTAAGGAACAAGGAATGTATAACATGGAAGTATAAATACAAATATTCAATACTCAACAATCAATTTTCAATATTCACTCCCAAACCTCTGTGCAAGATTTCTTTACCTCTGTGGTTATCTTTCTTCGTGCCCTTTGTTAAAAAATTAGTGCCCTTTGTGGTAAAAACAAAATCGTCTTTATTTAACCATGATCTTTAACGTTGACGCATACATGACACGTCCCTGTGCATCCTTGGCGATCACATCAAAAAAGTAAAGATATTCACCCGATTTCAATTGTTCCCTCACCTGGTTAACCCATAATTGAGGAAGGGGCGTGCTGGTAAACCTGGATGAAGCGATGCTGCTCGTTGGGGTTACTTTGCCCGACATTTCATCTTCTGTAACAACCCTTCGGTTATATAAAAATTGGTAAGATGTAACGCTGTATACATTCTTTTTGTCATCAACAACTTTCAATGGCAATGCGATGATGTTTTCAGCTTCAGCTTCGGTTAATGTAACAATAGAATCTATTGCATTGCCCAGGTGTGTGTAGAGCTTGGGCGCCTTGAATTTTTGTGTTTTTGCAGTAGCTGGTGTTTTTTGTGCGATAACATGGGTTGCTCCAAACAGCAAGCCTATAGATATGAAAAGGAATTTGTTGATGCGCATGATGATTTGTTTATTGTATTGAATAACGAATCTACAAAAGAACGGACTTCAGCCCGAACATTTAACAGTTTATATACGAACTCTTCCTTCAAAAAATTATAGGGTTGCCAGGCTCTCTTCTATCGCTTTGATCTTTGTTTCAGCATCAGCTTTTTTCTTTTGTTCCAGTTCCAGCACTTCCGGCCTTGCATTGGAAACAAATTTCTCATTGCCAAGTTTCTTTTCAACCGTTTGCAGAAATCCTTTAAGATGTGTAAGCTCTTTTTCCAGGTCGCTGCGCTGGTGACCGGTATCGATCGGTTGTTCTGTTTCAATATAAAATTTATCCTTGCCGATCACCGTGGTGATACATCCCGCAACCGGTTCATTGGTATACTCAATTGATTTGGCATTGACCTGTTTGGCCAGGATATTCTCAATATCGCGGTAAGTTGATTCAGTCTCCGTTTGAATATGGAGGCTGATCGTTTCCTTCGGCTTTATCTGTTGTTTATTGCGAACATCCCTAAGGCTGCTGATTACATCTTTTAAGAGATCTCCTTTTTGCAGGATGGATAGATTCGCCATACCAGCCTGGCTGTATGGTTTCACACAAAGATCATCCTGGCGTTCTTCCAGCAGATGATAAATCTCTTCTGAGATGAACGGCATGAAAGGGTGGAGGAGCTGCATGAGTTCAGTATAAAAAACAATTGTTTTTTGATAGGTGCCGGCTTCCATCGGTTGTTCAAATCCCGGTTTCACCCATTCGAGGTACCAGCTGCAGAAATCATCCCAGATCAGCGAATAGATCGTTTTCAAAGCTTCATTCAGCCTGAACTGTTGCATCATCGCAGCTACATCAACTTTTACCTGGTTGAGCCTGTTCCGGAACCATTCCGTGGCAAAGTCATTTGTCTTCGTATCTGCATCACCGGTAGCAACCCTTGCTTCCCACATTTTTACCAGCTTCAGGGCATTCCACATTTTGTTATTAAAATTCCTTCCTTGTTCCAATGCACTTTCATCGAACAGGATGTCATTTCCTGCCGGTGAAGCGATCATAATACCAAAACGGGTTGCATCTGCACCATATTGGTCTATTAGTCCGAGCAGGTCGGGCGAATTGCCCAAACTCTTACTCATTTTCCTGCCTTGTTTATCCCTTACAATGCCCGTGAAATAAACCGCATTGAATGGCTTTTCCTCCATGTATTCAAACCCTGCCATGATCATACGGGCTACCCAGAAGAAAATGATCTCCGGGGCGGTCACCAGGGTATTGGTTGGATAGTAATATTTAATGTCTTTATTCCCAGGATCGCTATAGCCTTTGAATACTTCAAAAGGCCAGAGCCAGGAGGAGAACCAGGTATCCAGGCAATCTTCATCCTGTTTCAGCTGAAGGTTTTTTGTTTCGGGTTGCGCTTCATGAAGGGCCTCCAGGCTTTCCGACACGTACACGTTGCCGTTATCATCGTACCACGCAGGTATGCGATGGCCCCACCACAGTTGGCGGCTGATGCACCAGTCTTTGATGTTTTCCATCCAATGACGGTACAGGTTTTTGAATTTGGGCGGATAGAATTGTATCTCTTCATCCATCACCGACTTCAGTGCAGGCGAAGCAATGTCTTTCATGCTTACCCACCATTGCAGGCTGAGCCTGGGTTCTACAACGGCATCGGTGCGTTCGCTATATCCAACTTCACTGGTATAATCTTCTGTTTTTAGCAGGTAACCTTTCTCTTCAAGTTCTACAGCAATTTTTTTCCGGGCATCAAATCGGTCAAGTCCAACATAGATCTGCGCTTCCTCATTCAGGGTACCATCTTCATTAAAAATATCCACTACTTCCAGTCCGTGTTTTTGTCCAAGCTGGTTATCATTCATGTCATGGGCCGGGGTCACTTTCAGGGCACCGGTTCCAAACTCCATGGTCACGTATTCATCGGTAATGATGGGAATGCGTCTATTGATTAACGGTACCAGGGCAAATTTTCCATGCAGGTGTTTATATCGTTCATCATCGGGATGCACGCAGATGGCTGTATCACCCATGATCGTCTCGGGGCGAACAGTTGCAATGGTCACATAACTTTCATTAGCGGTGCCTTCTGTGCCGTCAGCTATCGCATATTTCAGGAAATAGAGTTTTTGTTTGGTTTCTTTCCTGATCACTTCTTCATCACTCAGCGCAGTTAATGCCTTTACATCCCAGTTGATCATCCGCTTACCACGATAGATCACCCCTTTTTTATGCAGTTCTACAAAAACTTTTATTACGGAATCATAATAATCCTTGTCCATGGTGAAGCTCGTGCGGTTCCAGTCGAGGCTGAAGCCAAGCTTTTTCAATTGCTGCAGGATGATGCCACCATATTTTTCTTTCCATTCCCAGGCATACCCTAAAAATTCATCACGGGTAAGAGACGATTTGGTGATGCCTCTTTCCCGGAGCATGGCAACCACCTTTGCTTCGGTGGCAATGGAAGCATGATCGGTACCAGGCACCCAGCATGCATTCTTACCCCTCATCCGGGCGTCGCGTATGAGGATATCCTGGATAGTATTGTTCAGGCAATGCCCCATGTGTAATACGCCCGTTACATTTGGTGGGGGCATTACAATCGTGTAAGGTTCCCGGTTATCGGGGGTACTGGAAAAATAATTTTTCTCCAACCAATGAGGATACCATTTATTTTCTATGGCCTGGGGCTCGAAATTTTTTGAAAGTTCCATTCGCTAAAAGCTTTTTACAAGTTTGCGAAGGTACAAAAATGCAGTTACTAACGGCCATGAGGGCCTTTTACCTTTAATTTTTAACTTGTTCAGGCTGAATGCTTTTGACGCATGCCCTGAACGGTTGGAAAATATCGTTAATAAAACTAATATTGCAGGGCTCTTTTGGGTTTCCCATATCATCAAGCCTGGATACCCTGAGCGATATTGTCAGATGAAATTGATTAAGCCTATCCCATTGTTGAATTGGAAAAACTGGTTGCAGCTTATGTTGCTGACCCTACTGCTTTTTTTTGCATTCCTTTTTTACAATAATGGCAATTTTGTTTTAGACGGAGAAGAAAGTCTGCTGACCAGGATGGATATCGGCCGGGAAATGCTCCTGCCCAAAACCTACAAAGCGCCTTATCGTTTCATATTCATCAATGTGGGTAAAGATCTTCAACTTACAAAAGATGATTACGGAGCGGATAATGTGATTACCGACCGTGAAAAACTGGCGTCCTTTTTTCAACTGCTCAACAATCACAATAAGCATAAGTATCTGTTAGCAGACCTGGTGTTCGATCTGCCTGCAGACAATGACAGCCTGTTGGAAAAAGAATTGCCCCGGTTGCAAAAGGTTATTTTTCCGAAACACCTGGGCGATTCGGGACTTTTGCCTTCTGTCTTTTCAGTTCCTTCTGCCATCGCCGATTATAATACCAGCAATAAGAAATTCAGCAAGTTCAGGCTGATGTATGGTGATTCGCTGAAAACGTTGCCGGTGGCCATTCACGAAGCACTGGAGGGTGTAACATATAAGGTTAAACGCGGATCGTTGTATTGCAATGGTAAATATAACCTGCATACCATACCTCCCCGGTATTTTATCAGGCCCTACCAATTGCAGACCGCAAAGCAGTATCCTTATTTCAACCTGGGTGATCTGCTGGTACTCGCCAACGATAGTACTTTTTATGACCAGTTCCTGGAAGACAGGTTCATTGTGCTTGGTAATTTTGATACTGATATTCATATAACTCCGATCGGGAAAATGCCAGGAGTGCTCATCCTGCTCAATACCTATCTTTCTTTGAAGGATGGCAGGGCTCAGCCCTCTATCGCCTGGTTCACCATGATTTTTGTAATTTTCTTTATCATAAACCTGTATGTATTTTTTGGTAAGAAACCTGAACCTAAAAAGACGGATCATAAAACCTGGTGGCAATTGTTCATATATAACCTGTTGAATGGGATCCTTGCCAATTTTGTATCCATCGCCGGGTTATGCCTGATGATCACGATTCTTTCAGATTTTATTTTCCATATTAAGCCATATACATTTATTATATTTATGTATATTATAATATGGCAAGGCATTTTAAAATATTACCAGGTATGGAAAAAGCAACAACAACCAGCGCAAAAGTCAGCCTGATCCTTTTTGTTGGTCTTTTTATCTGTTTCAGTTCCCTGGCCCAGGAGATCTATTTTGTAACACTGGTCAAAGGCGACATAAAGAAAAATAATGCAACAGCAGTTAAAGTGGGCGATAAGATTCCGTTCCAGGAAAAGCTTGTTTTTGCCAATAAGAACTGCAAAATGATCCTGCTTCATCCTCAAAAAGGACGTTTTGTGGTAGAGCCTGGAACCATTACACCCCAGGCGACCGGCGAATACTTTGTTTACCTGAAAAGCAGTCTCCATCTCAGCAATGAAAAATTAAAACTCAGTTCACGTGGGGACGCCGACCTGGATGAATTCTTTATCACTAATCCTTCTGTTAATAAGAACCTATTGTTTGTAGGTGATACCAAGATCGCCCTGGATAATTCGAAGTACTTGATCAAAGACCCGGTAAATGATTTCTTTTTTCTTCAATACACACCGGCGAATGGCAAACCGATGAATAAGAAACTCACGGTAACGCATGATAGCCTGTTGATCAGCCGGTCAGATTTTATGTTCAACGGCGCAGAACCTGCAGAAAATAGCGAAGTGAAAATAGGTTTCATGCAATACTATTCAACCGAGAAAAAGATGACCAGGATCGCTTCCTTTTCACCGGTATTCATGAGCATAGCAGATTGTAAAGCCATCATCGCAGCCATTCAGCAAACCATTTCCGATAAGGATAAAGCTTTCGAAGAGGTGCTCACGCAGTTGTATTATAACTACGGCAAGCCAGATAAAGCGAGCATGAAATTGCTAAGCGAACAGCGTTGACAGGATACCTGAATATTCTTCTAAAACATTTCCCCATGCGAAAGTTTATTATCCTGATTCTCCTTTCTGGTTGTGTGATTCAATATGGCCAGGCTCAATCCAGGTTTACGGGTAATCTTCAAAAGGTTGTCAAAATCCAATTTCATAAAGGATCAAATTTTAAAGGCAGCTTTACCCAAACAGGCCAAACTGAATGGACACAAACCAATAACCTTGGCACAACTATTTTCCAGGAAACCAGTCGCAGCAATGGTAAAATATTTCTAAAGATCTCCGGCGTAGAATATTATTTTGATTTAAATGAAATGCGGTGGTTCAAGATAATGGGTAACAGGTTGACCAGTTTCATTGCATACATCGACGGGATAGAAGAGGGCTCTATTGCCAACAATGCTAACATAGCCAATACATTTATCAAAGTGCCCGATAAAAATCCTGTAACGGTAAAAGACTTTACAGATCGGGCTAAATTATATGAAGAGCGGAGTGAACTTTCGTTGGCCATAAGGGATTACACTTCTGCCATCCAGATGTCTTCCGGTTGGGAATTGTTGATCAAAAGAGCTGGCCTGTATGAAAAAGCCGGTCAGATAGAGGATGCAAAGGAAGATTATGAAACAGCGGTGGATTTATACCCCAATGAGTTCACGTATACGAACCGTGGTATTTTTCGTTCAAACAATGGAATGCCGGAAGAAGCACTATCAGATTTTAAAAAAGCCCTTGAAATAATGCCCGGTGATTATTGGGCGATGGGTTATATCGTAATCCCTTATATACAACTTGGTGAATTTAATCTGGCAGCTGAATCTTTAACAAATTATAAAGCTAAGTTTGGAAGATCCATGTGGGGATCAGATTTTTATCGTTTTTTTACGATATATCTCGAGGCTGTAGAATTTATTGCGATGAATAACTTTTATGCTGCAGAATTTAAAATTAAAGAAGCTGAGAAAACATACTTTGAACAACGTAATGCGGGTGGTTTCAAAGAAATCAGGGATGCACAAAAAATGCGGTATGCCGATATCCTTTCATTAAAAGGTTATATCTGTGAGCAGATGAAAAAACCTGATGAAGCCAAAAAATACTATACTCAATCACTGATCATCAATCCAACACAAACTAGCGTGAAGGCAGGTTTGAGCCGACTTGTAGATCTGCGAAAAAATCTGTCTGCAAATGATCAAACTGCCCCCGAGATCAATATCCTGGAACCGGCAACAGAAAAAACGGTTAGCATTGAATCTGCCAATAAAGCCGGTTTTTTGCTTATAAGAGGCAAAGCGATAGACCAGGCAGGCATTAAAAAGATACTGATCAATAATATTCCTGTAAACGTAGAAGAGAATGGATATTTTGAGAAAAAAGTTGAATTAAAAATCGGCAGCAACGACTTTTCGGTACTGGCAGAAGATAATAAGGGCAATAAGTCTTCGCAAAAAATAAACATCCAGGCAGTTGCAGCAAAAGTAAAACCTGAAGTGAAAGAAGATATTTCTCTGGATATACCTGAATTGGAACAAGATGCTGTTTTTCATGCTGTACTGATTGCAGAAAATGATTACCGGGATGATGAAATACCCGATCTTAATGGCCCGGCAAAAGATATGCGCAGAATATATGCATTGCTAACGGAGACGTATACCTTTGATCCTAAGAATGTAGACACCTTTGTGAATGCTTCCCGCCAACAGATCCTGGAGAAGCTTATTATAAAAACAAACCAGTTGAAAGAGAAAGACAATCTCTTTATTTTTTACGCAGGGCATGGACAGCTTAAGAAAAAAGCTGATGCACCTGAATCAGGATTTTTGGTTCCCAGTGATGCAAAGTTTAATAAATTGGAAACCTATATCAGCAGTGAAGACCTTGTAAATACGATTAAGAATTGCGATGCACAACATATCCTGTTTACAGCAGATGCCTGTTTTGCAGGAGCATTATTCCGAAGCCTGCCTTCTGATGCGCCAGACCAGGTGCAGGAAGCATACCGTGATAAAAGCCGCAAACTTCTGACCAGTGGTAACCGACAATCGGTACCCGATGAAAGTGATTTTATGAAATATTTCAGCAATGCACTTCATGGAAACCAAAAGCACTATGTTACGGCTGAGCAATTGGTTGATTCTTTTAAAAATGAATACAATTCTTCATCGCATCAACGCCTGCAATATAAACCGATCCTGGGGTCTGATGAAGGTGGCGCTTTTGTATTTATTAAAAGAAAGTAAAACTTGCTGATTCTGTAAATTATAGTTATCTTTTCTCTAATATGAAATGGGCTCTTGGCCTCTCTGCATATTTTATTTAAACAGAATACCGGGATCTCCTGAGAACTTATATAAAACATAAGTAGATCATTATGCTTAAGAAAAGTATCGGCTGGCATTCAAGACTTATTTTAGTAATGCTGGCTACCATTTCCCTCCATGTATCGTATGCCCAGTTTACCATGCAGCAAAAAAAGCCACCGCCAACGTATAAAGGCAACCTGGATGCGGTGGTTAGTGTTAAATATGGAGCCATTATGTTATCAAAGAAAGTAAAGGGGCAATTTTTGATGACCGGTGATCACGAATGGACACAATATGGTGGAGACAGCAATGTTATCTGGCGGGAACTGGTTCGCAAAGACAATGGAATTTTACTGGTAGATAATACTGGCGAAAAACAGGTTGAATTGGACCTGGCAGAGATGCAGGTGAACAAGGTCGGAAAAGGAAGTGGAACTTCCATCATGCACGGGATCAAGGAAGTGAAGGAAGGTGTTTTGCCGGGAGAGCAACCGAATACAGAAATGGCCAACCAACCAGGGACGGATATCAATAATCCTACTTCACCATCGTTCACACAAAGCCCGGTAAAAGAAGCAGAGATCATACCGGATATCCCTGAGATGAAAGAAACCCCGGTATTTCATGCCATCCTCATTGCAGAAAATAATTATGCTGATAAAGGATTCAATAGCTTACCCGGTACGGTGAGGGATATGCGAAAATTGTATAACCTGCTTACCACGTCATATTCCTTTTTACCCGGGAATACCGATACACTGGTAAATGCCAGCCGGGAAAAGATTCTGAGCACGCTCAATGCCAAGACCAAGAAGTTGACTGAAAATGATAATCTCTTTATCTTTTATGCAGGGCATGGTTGGGTGAAGCCTATTGCGGATGCAGGCAGCAAGGAGGAAGGATTCCTGATTCCCTGTGATGCGGTAAAAGATGATGAGATCACCTTCATCAACAGCGATGACATTGTACGTATTCTTAACAGGGGAAGCAAGGCAAAACATATTTTATTTACTGCAGATGCCTGTTTTGCAGGTAGCCTTTTCCGTGATGTAACATCTGATGCGCCACTTACTGTAAAAGATGCCTATAAGGATAAAAGCCGCCGTTTATTGTCGAGTGGTAACCGGCAAACCGTTCCCGATGAAAGTGAATTTGTAGCTAACCTGGAACGGGCCCTTCAACAAAATCAATCAAAATACATCACTGCCGAACAGCTTGTAGATGGCTTTAAACAAAAGTATATGGAGAAAACAAATATGAGGTTACAGTATTATCCGATCCAGGGGGTTGGCGATATGGGTGGCCAGTTTGTATTTATTCATCAATAATTCAATTCCAGGTATTCAATAAATATATTGTTATGAGATCTCATTTATCATCCTTCATAAGTTTATTACTGTTGATCATTACTATCAACTACGGTTATGCGCAAACAGACCAGGAGCAACTTGATCAAAAGATGAAAGAATTTCAGGCAGCATTCGCAAATGCCGGGAAATATACGGGTGTACAGGCAAGTGAAGTGATCAAGGTTACCTATACTTCCCGCAAGTTCAATGGAAACTTTACAAAAACAGGGCCCGGTACCTGGATTGAAACCAACCCTGAAGGAGTTTTTAATCTCTATGAAACCAAACGCCAGGCAAGGGGTGAGATTTGCCTGGAAGATACGGCCCGAAATAAGAGATATTATATTGATCTGAATAAACGGGAGATCAGCAGGAGCAAGATCGGGAAATTCGTTTCTCTTTCACTTGATTATTATATCAGCAAGATCCATAAAAGCAGCGACCAGGCAAATCCGGTAAATCCCGATACCAGGAACCTGGCACAGGATCCAAAACAGGCTACTCAAACAGCACCCGTGACATCGAAGCAGGATATGATCAAAACAGGTAGCAATGAAACATTTGATATACCCGAACTGAATAAAGCTCCTGTGTATCATGCCATATTGATAGCTGAGAACAAGTATTCGGATAAGGCCTTCAATTCTTTGCCGGGCACCCTCCGGGATGTACGTAAATTATACAGCCTCCTTACAACACGCTATACATTTGAACCCAATAATACAGATACCCTGGTAAATGCTTCGAGGGAAACGATCCTGAGTATACTCAATGCAAAAGCAAAATCCATGACTGAGAATGATAACCTGTTTATATTTTACGCGGGACATGGATGGGTAAAGCCTTATAATGACGGAAGCGGAAAAGAAGAAGGATTCCTGATTCCCTGCGATGCGGTAAAAGATGATGAAGTAACTTTTATCAACAGCGATGATATCACCCGCATTTTTAACCGCGGTAGCAAGGCCCGGCATATTTTGTTTACGGCAGACGCCTGCTTTGCGGGTAGCCTTTTCCGTGATATTGCTGCGGATGCACCTCTCACTGTGAAGGATGCATATAAGGAAAAAAGCCGCAAGCTGTTATCAAGTGGTAACCGGCAGGCTGTTTCTGATGAAAGTGATTTTGTAGAATACTTCAGGCTGGCCCTGCAGGAAAACAGGTCTAAATACATTACTGCGGAACAATTGGTCGATGGATTTAAAAAAGGTTATATGGAGAAGTCGAATATGTCATTGCAATATTATCCGATCCAGGGAGTGGGAGATATGGGCGGTCAGTTTGTATTCACCAGGCGATAAAATATAGATTTATACAAATAAAAAAATCCCCGTTAGAAGCGGGGATTTTTTTATGTCAGCATTTATTCTTTAATTTTTTCCTGCAAAAATTTTTCCGGCTTCATTTACCACCCAGGCGTTCCCGTTAGGCGCTACGGAGATGTGGTTTGCCCCGCCGGGGACCTTATTCCAATCGCGGCCATTGAACTTGTAAATGCCATAACCGCCGCCTTCTTTATTGGTACCGATCACCCAGGCACTGCCATCTGCTCCAACGCCAATATCCCTGGCGCCTCCAGGTAAATTGTGCCATTGCCCGGTATTTGTTCTTCTGAAAATACCACCCCCGTCATTCACTACCCATGCCAGGCCATTGTTGTCAACGGCAATCCTGATGGCACCTCCATCGGTTTTTTGCCATCCGTTACCATTATACCTGAAAATTTCAAAGCCTCCACCAACAGGGGTTGTTCCAATCACCCAAACGGTTCCATCGCTGCCGATGCCAATATCCCTTGCCAGGCCGCCAACTTCTTTCCATCCGTTTCCTTCCCTCCGGAATATCTGTCGTTTATCATTCAGCACCCATGGTGTACCGTTAGGATCAACCGCAATGCGAACGGCACCACCATCCACTGCATCCCAATTAGAACCGTTCCAGTGAAAAATGCCATATCCGCCATTAACCGAGTTGGTGCCGATAATCCAGACAGATCCATTAGCGCCGATTCCTATATCGGATGCAGCACCAGAAAGTTGACTCCATTGGAAGCCTGAAGATGATTGCTGCTGTTGGCCTTGGTCCTGGATGACTGGCTTTATCACCTGGTTATGTGGTTGCTCTGGCTCTTTTGCATAGTCAACAATATAAGCTTCTCTTCTGCCCCGGGAGTCTGTAGCGTAAATCTTTTTTTGGAATAAGTCAATCTGTACATTTACCTGCCTGGAATCATCTCTCAAATAGATACTCCATTCATCCCTGCTTTGTTCTGTATAATAATTTCTACCCTGGACTTTTGAGCTCACTATTGTATACATTTCTTTCCATTTATTCCCCCCAACCTGCATAAACAATCCTTCAATTTGTCTTCCAGGTGTATAACACCATACATTGGTGGCCCGGTAAGCTTTGATCTGTTCCTGGGCCATGCCCGATTGAATAATGCAGGTGATAAATACTATCACAAGCATAAGCCTGTTAATGTTTTTTTTCATACAATGTTTTTAGTAAATGAATAATGTAGTTATTCATGGTGGGATCGTTCGGCAATAAATATATTGTATTTTATATATACAAAAAATATTTATCTATTATTTAGTTTAATGCAAAAGGTCATCTATATTTTAAAAAAATAAAGACTTATTGCTTTTAAACTAAATTAATTAGTAATTTTATCCAATGTTTTCTTCCAATACTCATTCAACTCATTAATTCATCTTTTCTTGTACGCCATAGTAGATATTGAAACAACAGGAGGCCATGCGGCCGGGAATGGGATCACCGAGATCGCCATATATGTGCATGATGGCACGAGGATTACCCGGCAATATAAAAGCCTGGTCAATCCAGGGCGAAGTATACCGCTTTACATTACGGCACTAACGGGAATTAATAACGCAATGGTGGCAAGCGCACCTGGGTTTGATGAAATTGCTCCGGAGATTCATGAGATACTCAGCAGCAATATATTCGTGGCACATAACGTGAACTTCGATTTTTCCTTTGTAAAACATTTCTTAAAGAATAGTGGCTTCGATCTGAATGTAAAAAAACTTTGCACGGTCAGGCTTAGCCGAAAAGTTTTTCCGGGACTGCCTTCTTATAGTCTCGGCAACCTTTGCCGTAACCTGCAAATTGAAAATGAAAGCAGGCACAGGGCCGATGGGGATGCTAAAGCAACTGTTGCGTTGTTTGAAAAGATCCTGCAGCAAGGAGGAAACGAACACATTGATGCCATGTTGAAAAAATCATCGGCAGAGCAATGGCTGCCACTGCACCTCGAGAAAAAGGAAATACAGAAATTGCCTCAAACACCTGGAGTATACTATTTTCATAATGCAAGGGGACAGATCATCTATGTTGGAAAAGCGATCAACATAAGGAAGCGGGTAAGCAGCCACTTTACACATAATGATGCAGAGAAAAAACGGCAGCATTTTGTAAGACTGATACATAAGGTTACATATACAGTTTGTGCCAACGAATTACAGGCACTTGTATTGGAAAGCACGGAGATCAAAAGACTCTGGCCTAAATACAATTACAGCCAGAAGCAACCGGCTCAAAAATTTGCCCTCTATTGTTTTGAAGACAACAGGGGTTACCTGCGCCTGGCCATTGATAAGAAGAAAAAAAACATCCCGGTACTTTACCAGTTTAATTTATTGCATGAAGGCATGGTGATGTTGCGTAAGATCATCGAGGAATTTGAACTTGATAATAAACTCTGTTATCTCGATAAAACACCTATTACTGAAAAGGATCTTTCATTTTTGGATGCGCCACTTTATTATAATGGGAAAGTAAAAACGGCCCTGGAAGCACTCGAGCGTCAACTTCCTACTTTTGCCATTGTAGATGAGGGATTGACAAAAGATGAAAAATTATTCCTGTTAATTGAACGCGGGAGTTTTTGGGGCATGGGTTATTTGAATCAACACGAAACCACCAACGATCTACATCAATTAAAGGATAAACTTCAACCTTTTGCAGATAATGATTTCATCCGCAACAGTATTTATTCTTTTGCCGAAACCTATCCACATAAAAAAATGGAACTTGTTACTTCTAAGTAATAGGCTGTATCCTTAATCTTGTATACTGCATCCAGTATCCTGTATCCTGCATCCAGTATCCAGTATCCAGCATCCAGTTTTATCCTGCATCCCGTATCCTGCATCCTTCTTCCACCATTTTCCCCTAATTTCGCAACCCCAAAAAGACAATCATGTTTACTCAACAGATAGCGCAAAAACTACATATTAAATCATCCCAGGTTGAAACCGTACTTGAATTACTGGCAGCAGGTTCCACCATTCCATTTATAGCCCGTTACCGGAAAGATATGACCGGTGCATTGGATGAAGTTCAGATCCAGCAAGTGCAGGATGAACATAAAGCCATGAATGAATTTGCAGAACGCAAAGCTTTCATTGAAAAAACGATCATAGAACAAGGCAAGATGACGGATGCCTTACAGGAAAAGATCAACAAGGCCATTACCATCAGTGAACTGGAAGATCTTTACCTGCCTTATAAACAAAAAAGGAAAACAAAAGCGGTGGTAGCCAGGGAAAATGGATTGCAACCGCTTGCGGATATGATTTTGAAACAGGAGGATATTGACCTGGAAACAGCAGCAGCTGGCTTTTTAAATGAAAAGATCACCAGTACAGAAATGGCCTTGCAGGGTGCCAGGGATATCATTGCTGAACAGATCAATGAGGATATAACGGTGAGGAATAAACTAAGAATGCTTTTTGAGAGAGAAGCTTCATTGATCAGCACAGTGATTACCGATAAGGAAAAAGAAGCGGTGAAGTATACCGATTATTTCAATTTTTCAGAACGAATTTCAAACATTCCTTCGCATCGTACCCTTGCTGTTTTGCGGGGTTTCCTGGAAGGATACCTTCGCATCAGCATTGAGCCTGCTGAAGAAATGGCCCTTGAGATCATCGAAAGCCTGGTCATAACCCGCATGAGTACCTGCAGTGAACAGCTGAGGAAAGCTGCAAGGGACAGTTACAAGCGACTGCTGCAACCCGCCCTTGAAACAGAATTTCGTACGGCGCTCAAAACTGCGGCAGATGAAGAAGCGATCAATGTATTTGCGGAAAACTTACGCCAGTTACTGTTAAGTTCACCCCTTGGCAGCAAACGTATACTGGCCATTGATCCTGGCTATCGCACCGGTTGCAAGATAGTTTGCCTCGATGAAAAAGGGGAGTTGCTGAAAACGGGTTTGATCTTTGTGCATGAAAAGAACCGGCAGGCAGAAGCTACGCAACTAATACAATCCCTTGTTTCAACATATGCCATACAGGCTTTTGCCATCGGCGACGGAACTGCCGGCAGAGAAACCGAGCAATTCATTAAAGGAATTGGCACCGGTTTGCCGGTTTACCTGGTGAATGAAGATGGAGCCAGTATTTATTCTGCATCAGAAGTAGCCCGGCTCGAGTTTCCCGAGCAGGACATTACTATAAGAGGGGCTGTTAGCATTGGCAGGCGCCTGATGGACCCTTTGGCCGAACTGGTAAAGATCGATGCAAAAAGCATTGGGGTAGGGCAATACCAGCATGATGTAAATCAGCCAAGGCTGAAAGAGCGTTTAGATCAAACCGTTATGAGCTGTGTGAACAGTGTTGGCGTGAATGTGAACACCGCCAGTAAACAACTATTAAGTTATGTAAGCGGCATTGGCGGGGTGCTTGCAGAAAATATCATTCAATTCCGCAAACAACAGGGGATGTTTAAAAGCAGGAAGCAACTATTGCAGGTGCCGAGGCTTGGAGAAAAAGCTTTTGAACAATGCGCAGGCTTTTTGCGCATACCCGGCGCCGATGATATCCTCGACAGCAGCGCTGTGCACCCCGAAGCTTATGATCTTGTTCACGAGATGGCCAATGGATTGGGTATAGAAGTGGATAAACTGATCGGGAATGAGACTATCTTAAAAACCATTCCGGTGAATAAATATATAAATGACCGGTTTGGTGAACATACGGTGAAGGACATCATCAAGGAACTTAAAAAGCCTGGTATCGATCCAAGGGCAGAATTACAGCAATTTGAATTTGCCCAGATCTTTTCGATTGAAGATGTGAAAGCTGGCATGGAAGTTCCCGGGCTTGTAACCAACCTCACCAGGTTTGGAGCCTTTGTAGATATTGGGGTAAAACAGGATGGATTGGTGCATGTTTCAGAGATTGCCAATAAATATGTACAGGATCCTGGTGAAGTATTAAAACTCAATCAAAAGGTCACAGTTAAGGTACTGGAAGTAGATGTCAATCGTAAGAGGATCGTATTGTCGATTAAGCAGGTTGGTCAGGAAAGAAAAGTAGTAAAGCCAGCAATAAAACCAACAGCTCAGGCCATCAAAGAAGAAAAGCCATTGGTAATGGAAGATGCTTTGGCCTCATTAAAACAAAAATTCCGGCGATAAAAATTTTGATTAAGTTTCGGGAGCCATTTTATTTCAGGCCAGTTCTTCCAGGGTTGCGTTGATCTGTCGGTCTGTAATGGCTTCGCATTTGGGTTTCAGGAAATGATAGCTGCCATTTTTTACGGCATACTTACCACGTGTATGAATAAAGAGGGCGCATTGTTCGGCTTGTTCAGGGGTATGGCTGCAAACCTCGATCAGTGTTTCGATCACCCATTCAAATGTATTCACATCATCATTCCATACCACCAGGCTATAAGAATTGCCCGATGCTGTAAGTACATCGTCATCTTCTTCTCTTAATATCGCCGGGTTATATGATGGTTTATTAGACATGGCTGAAACAAAAATAAAATATTTTTTCAACTGTTTTCGGGCTCTTTTCCATGTTTTTGTATTTTTTTAAATAATATAGGTCTAAAAATTTTGCAGAATATATTTTACCCTTATCTTTGCCGTCCGAAAAACGGGAGTTTAGCTCAGTTGGTTTAGAGCATCTGCCTTACAAGCAGAGGGTCGGCGGTTCGACCCCGTCAACTCCCACAAGGCCTCACAAATTAGTGAGGCTTTTTTTATTTTAATGAATCAATTGATTGAATATTGAATATTGATTATTGAGTATTTGCCCTCTCGTTCCTGGTTATAAATTCCTTGTTCCTTGTTCGATATTCTTTACCACAAAGACCACAAAGTTCATTACTAAGGACACAAAGAAAGATTTACCACAGAGTTAAAGGAGTTTTTCACAGAGGAATGGGAGTGAGCATTGATAATTAAGTATTTTTCTTCTCCTTCCTTGTTTTTCCTTCCTTGTTCCTTGTTCGATATTCTTTACCACAAAGAACACAAGGTTCATTACTAAGGACTCAAAGAAAGGTTTACCACAGAGATAAAGGAGTTTTGCACAGAGTTATAGGAGAGGACATTGATGAATGAATATTGTTTTATATTATTTCCAGGATTTCATCATGCTAGAGGGGTATTTTCATTTAATTGTCTTGATCTGCGTCATCCGCGTCATCCGTGTATCAATATCCATTGCTTATTTTCTCTCATTAACTACTATCTGATTCAATCTCTCCATCAGCATTAATCCGTGTATCAATATCCGTTGCTTATTTTTTCTGATTAGCTACTATCCGATTCAACCTCTCGATCAGTATTAATCCGTGTATCATTAACAATTTCTGGTTTCTAAAATGAAATCGTAAAAAAACTACATATTAATCATAACACATCTATACCTGTAATGATGATTTGTTTTCATATTTGTGCTGTCTAAACTATTACCCCAAAATGCTCCGGCATATTAAAATCCTCCCTTATGAAAAACAAATACCTATTCAAGGTAATGCTAAAATGTAGCGGCCTTTTCCTACTGCTTCTCTTTGTACAACTTTCAGTGAAATCACAATTATCCCAGAACATGCGGGTAAACCTGTATCGAATCAACGGAGCCGGTGTTACTACATTGATGGATGGAAACCTGACTGATTATGATGATTCATACAGCAATGAAGTAGACATGATGGACGCCTGGAAAATGAATAATTTCGGCGAAAATTTTGGTATAAGAAGATCGGAAATAAATCTCGTTGTTGAACGCAGGCAGAAAATATCATATACCGATACAACTTTCCTGCGTATGTGGAATATGCAGAAAACAACTTACCAATTAAGGATCGTTACAAAAAATTTAAACAGCCCCGGATTAACAGGATACATTGAAGACAGTTACCTGAACCATTCAATGGCAATAGGCTTAAATGATACGAGTTTTTATCCCTTCACGGTAAATTATGATGCAGGCTCATTTGCATTGAACCGCTTCAGGGTCATCTTTCTGAATAATGTTATCGCAGCAGCCTTACCGGTTCGTTTTACGGGTATAAGTCTCTTCGGGAATAATAATGATATACGCGTGAATTGGAAAGTTGAGAATGAACTGTCGATACATTCTTATCATATTGAACACAGTGTAAATGGCCGCGATTTTGAAGTCTTGAAAAATACAACACCGGTGGGTACAGAAACTTCTAAAATGTATTCCGACAAGATACCTGGTATGAAACCCGGGAAACATTTTTTTCGGATCAGCGCAGAAAGCCTCAATGGCAAGTTTGATTACAGCAGTGTAGCAATTATAAACACCACAATAAAAAATACCGGCATCAGCGTATATCCTAACCCGGTACTCAACAAGACCATGCAGATGCATTCCGCTAACCTGAAACCCGGTACTTACGCTTTGGAAATGATCAATAACCTTGGCCAGCGTTATGAACTAGATCCGATATTGATTTCTAACATTCAAAGTGTCCAGGAGATCAGGTTGCCCGATATAATCAGGCCAGGCATTTACAGGTTGCGTATTACAGGAGCCGATCAATACCTTTTTGTGCAAACGATCAGTGTGTATTAGTGATAACAAGCGGGTAGCCATTTCGGTTACCTGCTTTGTTTTTAATCGCTTCACTGAGTTACAGATTGTAAGATTTTTACGGTAGAACTGCATTGATACATATATTTTATTTATCAATGTATTTCTGTGTGAGCACAATACTCCGATTCATTCCGGCGTTAATATGCCGTATTCAATCCAAAATCTGTAAAAACAACACCGTGAAAAATCAAAACACCCTGAAAAGAAAGGGTTTGACCCTTTTCTTAAGCACAATCCTAACAATGGCAGGTTTCCATGCCTGGAGTGAACCATTGAATCCTCCACCAACGCTTGAATCAATGAAAGTATCATTGTTCGCAGTACCTGCTTCTGGTGCAGCCACAATGGTGGACGGAAACCTAACCAATTACGATGATGCATTTGACAATGCTGCCGGCCTGGACGACGCCCTCAAAATGAATAATTTCGGCGAAAACTTTGGTATCATACGCGATGGGCTGAGTCTTTCTATCGAGCAAAGAAAAAAGATCACCGTGAATGACACAACTTTTTTTGTAATGTGGAATATGGTACGGCAGAACTATCGATTACGGCTGATCGCCAAAAACCTGGATCATCCCGGGGTAGAGGGGTTCCTTGAAGATAGCTTCACCGGCAATCGTACTTCACTCGATCTGAATGATACAACCATGGTGGATTTTACCGTAACCACTGATCCGGCTTCTTATGCTCACGATCGATTCAGGATTGTATATGTTTATCCCCCGGCTATTGCTTTGCCATTGGTGTTTACCGATTTACAATTATCAGTAAATGCATTTTCTGTGCAGGTTGCATGGAAAGTAGAGAATGAAAATGCCATACAAGACTACAGCATTGAGCATGCTACAGATGCAACCAACTTTACTTCGTTGAAATCTGTTCCTGCATTAAATTCTGCAAGCATCCAGTCGTATCAATTTAAAGATCCGGTGAACCGCACAGGTGAACATTTTTACCGCGTAAAAGCAATAAGCAGGTCTGGTAGCACTGTGTATAGCCAGGTTGCAAAAACCACTATCGAAATTCCGGAAGCCGATATTAGCGTATATCCTAACCCGGTAGTAAATAAAACACTCCAGATTTCATTCCGGAGCCAGGCGCCTGGTAAGTATCACTTACAACTCATTGCAAGCAATGGCACCGTTCAAATGCTTCCTTCCATCCAGGTGTCTGGAATGCATGTGATCACGCCTGTTGTTTTACCCCGTCAAACCGCTGCTGGCATTTATCGAATTAAAATAACCAGTCCCGATAATACTATGATCGTGAAAACGATTAATGTTTTATAACCAGGTCTCCCGACCCGTTTTTAATCCCAACCCGATGGCATTGTATAATGCCATCTTTTTTTTGCCTTTTTTTGAGTGTTCATTTTAAGGTCTCAAACAGATTACAAACAATAGATTATATATAATTCCTGGTGTGTCCGGGAATTTTTTTTTGCAGCAAGGCTTGCATTTCTGCATATTTTTTATCTATATTTGTCTCCAGCTTATTACCTCTGCCCATCATCTCTATAAAATTCCACCATTTTACATCCATTTCTTACGTAGGCCCGCTGTTTTGGGAAACAGGGTTTTAAATCGTCTGCCCCATTGATGATTTGCAATGAATTTTATTAAATGCGATCATGTACAGCGCCGGAATCCACAGGTTTTCGGGAAAGTTTTACAGAAACCATTTAATACAAGGTTATGAAAACAAGCTTACTTATTTCACAAACTACAAGAACACTTTCCGGCCAGGTTTCGATGCTGCTGGTATGGTTTACCGTTATGTTTTGTTCTCCGGCATTAGCCGGAAATAGATCCGGTGTGATTTTACCTTGTACCAGCATTTCTGCCGATAAAGCTTCAAACAGTGCTACGCCGGCGTTTACAGCATTAGACAATATTATTATCAAAGAACAGGCAGCCGCAGATTTTGGGGTTACCGGAAAATATAGCCGTACCTGCATTATTTCAGCCCCTCAAGGCTGGGTATTCAAAGCAGGGAAAGGGAGCCTTTCTTATAAATTGAATAAAGATATCCGCCTGGCAAAACTTACCGTTGAGTATAATACCATTCAAATTGAAATGACCGTGTCCGGAACATCTTCTCTTGATCACATCAGCATATCTGGGATCCAGGTGCAGGCATTAGATGGATCGGATATAGATTCAGAGTACCAACTATTCCGTTCTGCGGTAAATCCAGGTACTGCAACAATGAGAAATATCAAATGCACAACTCAGCCAAATGGCTCTGGAGGAACATCATTTTACAGCATCAGGCAGTCGGCCGGTGTGGTGGCAAAATTGGTATTTACGTCAAAACCATCGATTGCGGTAGCAGGTTCCGAATTTGAAGAACAACCCTCTGTAATCACTACCGACCAGTTTGGCAATTTTACCAGGGAAGGTATACCCCCTGTTTTGCATGTTTATATAAAATTATCTTCTGGTGCAGGTACCCTTTCGGGAAATACCCAAATGAATATTGGATCTGCGGGTGGAAATGGTGCAATAACCTTTTCGGGGTTGTCAGTAAGTGAAAAGGGCAAAAAGAAACTTATGGTCACGGCAGCTCCTTTGAGTTTTGCAATCACCAATAATTTTGATGTAGAATCCGGGTTATCAGTCTCTTACGATAGCGAAAACATGTGTGTAGCCTGGCCTTTAAATAATCTTTTTTCAAAAAAGATTATTTAAATGTTGCAAATTCGATTTTAATTGTCTTACTTTGCATTTGTAGTACTTATACTACAAATTGCTAGCCATAATCTCTATAGAAAATCCCCCCATTTACTCCATTTATTACTATCGGAACCCTGTTTTCTGACAAACCCTAATTTGTTCTGAACAGCATCATTTAGATCCGAATTCGCTGGCTTTTATCATTTCATTGATTATTTAGTTCAGCTTCTTTATCCCGTTGATTATACCCCTTACACATTTGTCTATTTAATTGAATTGTGGCTTTAGCCTATCATTTAAAACTAAGGGTATGAAAACAAGTTTACCACTTTTAAAACTTCAAGGAGTCATTAACGGTAAAAATGTAGTGAAGAATGTTCTTGAAATAAAGAGAACATTACTGATGCAAACACGGCAGATCAAATTTATTTTGGTCATGTTGATTTTATTGACTGGTATGGGTAACCAGGCAGAAGCCCAGTTAGGGAATCTTTGTTTTTCTGCAACTACGGGAACCTATACTTACCTCGGTGTTGGATCTACCGCCGTGAACGGTATTGAGCAGGATGATAATAATGTAATCAACATTCCGATCGGGTTTACTTTTAATTATCTCGGTACCAATTTCACGACCGGGTCAGTAAGTTCAAACGGATGGTTTTCTTTTGCCAATACGGATCCTTCAAATGCAAATTCTAATTCGAACAATATTGCTGTAACCACTCCCAGTACTTTGCTCAGGACATTGTTCCCATTGTGGGACGACCTGGATGGTGCCGGTGGAATCGCCAGTTACCAAACAACGGGCGCTGCCGGTAGTCGTGTATTTACCATGGAATGGAGAAACTGGCAGTGGAATTATAACTCCAGTGCTGCAATATCTTTCCAGGTAAAATTGTATGAAACTTCTAATATAATTGAATTCAGGTACAGGCAGGAAGCTGGTGCAGTAAATACATCCGGATCAGGATATTCTGTGGGAGCTTCTATCGGGTTAAACGACGCAACCGGTGGCAGTACCCATTTTCTTTCTTTAAATAATTCAGGTGCAGGCCCAACAGCCAGTACTACAGTGGCTACGAATAATATCACCTCTAAACCTGCGACTAATCAAATATATCAGTTCACTCCGCAGGTAGCACCTACCATCTCTTTATCATCGGGTGCAGGAACAAATGTTCAAACTTTTTGTATTACAAATGCCCTCGGCAGCATTACCTATTCTGTAGGTGGCGGCGCAACAGGTGCTTCTGTTTCCGGCCTGCCGGCAGGAGTTACGGGTACTTACTCTGCGGGGGTGTTTACCATCAGTGGTACACCTACTGCTACAGGTATATTTAATTATACCGTAACAACTACGGGTACATGTAATGCGGTGACAGCTACAGGTACCATTACGGTACAGGCTAATTCAACCATCAGCCTTAGTTCTGCTGCCGGTACAGCCAACCAAACAAAGTGTATCAATACTGCGATCACAAACATCACATATTCTTTAGGTGGTGGTGCTACCGGCGCCACCGTAACTGGTTTGCCGACCGGCGTTAGCGGATCATATGCAGCGGGTGTTTATACAATCAGCGGGTCTGCTACACAAACCGGTGTATTCTCTTATACGGTTACCACAACAGGGCCTTGTACGAATACGTCAGCAAGTGGCAGTCTTACAATTGATGAAGCTTCAACCATTTCGCTATCATCGGCTCCTGGTACTAATGTTCAGTCGTTTTGTATAGGAAGTACCTTAACTGATATTACTTATTCAATCGGTGGAACAGCCACAGGTGCTTCTATTACTGCCGGTAGTTTGCCAACAGGTGTTACCGGTTCATACGACGGTATAGGAACCTTTACAATTAGCGGAACTGCAACTTCAGCAGGTACATATAATTTTACGGTAACTGCAACGGGTACCTGCCCGGTATCTTTAACCGGAACAATAACGGTTACAAGTAACGCTACTCTTAATTTTACATCTGCAGTAGGTACAAATGCACAATCACGTTGTGTTAATACTGCCATTACCAATATTACATACCTTGTAGGTGGAAGCGGTACCGGCGCAAACGTTTCTGGTTTGCCTGCTGGTGTTACCGGCTCTTACAATGGTGGTACAAAAGTGTTTACCATCAGTGGAACACCGACGGTTACAGGTCCATTTAGTTATACGGTTACCACAACAGGACCTTGTGTTAATGCTTCATTGGGCGGAACCATCACAGTCAATCCTTTACCAGCTGTGTTTTCAGTAACAGGTGGTGGAGCTTATTGCTCAGGTGGTGTTGGTGTTCCGGTTGGTTTATCGGGCTCTGCAAGCGGTATTAATTACCAGTTGAAACTGGGTGCAGGAAATGTTGGTGCTCCTGTAGCAGGAACGGGTTCTGCAATCAGTTTTGGAAACCAAACTACTGCTGGTACATACACAGTGGTAGCTACAAATACTGTTACAACTTGTACCAGTACCATGAGTGGAAGTGCAGTTGTTAGTATACATAGTTTGCCGCTTGCAAATGCCGGTGCAAACCAGGTGATCTGTGCAGCAGGTTCAACTATATTGGGAGCATTCCCGCCGGCTTCAGGTGGGGCAGGGTCTTATACTTATGTTTGGACAGGTTCTGGACTGAGTTCAACTAGTGCTGCCAACCCGGTTGCAACGCCAGCTTCATTTCCTGCCAGTTATAGCCTGGTAGTTTCAGATGCAAATGGATGTAGCTCAGCTGCGTCTACTGCTACCGTTAGTGTAGGAACAGCAACCAAGAACTGGATCGGAGATGGTACTGGTGGTGCTGGTCCGAACGCTGATTTTAATAATCCACAGAACTGGTCACCAGCCGGTGTTCCGGGAAGCTGTAATGATGTAAATATGAATTTAGACATCTCAAGTATTTTTGATTTTGGTGGAAGTACTGTGGTATCATCGCTTAGTGCTAATACTACAATCAAATCATTGAATATACAGATTAGTGGTTTCCTGTTCTTAAGTGGTGGATCAAATTTCAGGCTTGATGCAGGTACAAGAACATTGACTGTTTTAAACAATACAATTCTGAATGCAGATGCAACTTCATTTTTTGCAGTACCTGCCCGTGCATATATCAGCGTTGGCAATGGAGGTACAGTAGTTTACGGAGGTAATCTTACAACTACAGTCAGCAATGGCTGTACGGTGTATCCTTTTTATGCAACCACCAACAATACGGGTAAATTTTATGTAAATGCAAATGCAACGCTGGGTGGGGTAGGTAACGATTTTGGAAATAAACCTGCACAGGTTATCTTCAACGGAACCGGTACACAAACCCTTACTCAGAATTCTGGTACACAAACCATCTTCCTTGGAGTAACGTCAACCGATATAGGTGAAACCAATTCACCTACGGTTGTAATGACCGGTGCAGGAACAGGTGGTTTCAGGAACCAGGGTAACCTAAACGTATATACGAACGCTACTTTGGATATCGGCAGCCAGGTTTTCAACAGGAATAACGCTGGTGGTAGTCTTAACCTGAGTGCAGGTTCATTCATGAAACTGGGTAAGATCAGCGGAGGTGTAGCAGCAAGTAATTTCCCGTTGAACTATACAACATATAATTTCAATGCTACCAGTACGGTAGAATATAACGCAACAGCGCCAAACCAAACAGTGGTTTCAACACCTCTTTACGGTCATTTAACGCTTAGCAATGCAGGAAACAAGAATGCCAATGGTAATATTAATGTACAGAAAAACATTACCATTCAAAGTTCGGCCATCTTCACCGGAAGTACTTATACTATTTCATTGGGTGGAAACTGGACAAACTACGGCCAGCTCGGTTTCCTTGAACAAACCAGCTCAGTTGATTTTACCGGAGCTACTGCTCAGTCAATCAATACCACCGGTGGCGAAATTTTTTACAACCTGAGAAAATCAGGTGCGGGAACAACAACGTTATTATCTGACGCAGCTGTTCAGGGTGCAGGAACACCTTCTTTTACTTTGTCTGCAGGTACATTTGATGCGGGTACACGTACTTTTAACAGTACAACAGGAGCCTTAAATATTTCGGCAGGATTACTTAAACTGGCAAAATTAAATGCCGTACTTCCTGAGTTTGCCATTGCTACTTATAATATCACTGGCGGATCAATTGAATTATACGGAAATGGTAACCAGCAATTCCGTGGTGGACGTGCTTACAGGGATTTGTTTTTCAGCAATACAGGTAATAAAACGGTAACAGCTGATGTGCCTTCTATTACAGGTACCATTACCATTTCAAATACGGCTGTTTTAGATGCGGATGTTTATACGGTTGGTGGTGCAGGAACAAATCTCACCATGACAGATTTGTCAACTTATAAAACGGCAGGTACCGGTACAAGGCCGGATGTGTTGGGTGTGTATACTTTGGGAACAGGAACTACCCTGGAATTCAGTAACAACTCACCACTATTCACACAAGATGTCCGCTTAGGATTACCACAATTTTATCATATTGCTGTTTCAGGATCTAATGTGGCTAATCCCGATCCTGCTGTTGGTATTCAAATTCAGGCAGGTGGAAGTTTCACTGTTAAGAACGGTGGTATTTTCAAAGTTGGAAATGCAGATGGTTTTGCAGGATCAACTACAACCGCAATTGACAACTCAACCAATCCATCCATCATATTGGAAGATGGTTCTACCATTGAGTATTTTGGCGGAGCGGCTGGTACAACTCCACAAACAATTTCAAATACAATGCCTTATAAAGGGTTTGCCCTTTCTGGTTCTTCTGTTAAAACAGCACCTTCCGGCACACTCAGCATTCAAGGTGATTTTACAAATCATAGCAGTGTGTTTGCACACAATAACGGAACAGTATTGCTTAATGGAACTAGCCTGCAGCATTATATTTCAACAGGTACTCCATTACAGTTTTACAAGTTAACTGCCGATAACCCTGTGAATGTGCAGGTAGACAATGACCTGGTTGTACTTAAGGAATTTTCTTTGGGCACAGCAGGTAAAGTAAACATGGCAACTGGCCACATAACCCTGAAATCTGATGTTAACAGCACCGCCAGGGTTGCTACGATCAATACAACAGATGCACTTACTTATGGTACTGGTGGATTTATCATCGAAAGATATATTGCTGCCGGAACTACCGTTGGACATCATTCAAAATCATGGCAGTTACTATCGGTACCGGTTAATGGCACACAAACTATTAAAGCAGCATGGCAGGAAAGTGCGGCTTCACCAAATGCCAACCCGGTTCCAGGATATGGTACACAGATCACCAGTAACGCTGGTGGAAATGCAGCTGCTTCTGCTGCGCTTGGTTTTGATGTGTATACGCCTGCCGGACCAACTGTAAAAACATACAATGCTTCAACCAATAATTGGGATGGAATAGGCAGCACCAATTCAACCAGCATTGCTAACCCTAAGGGATACATGGTGTTTGTGAGGGGCGACAGGGGTGTTACTGCATTTAACCAGTTACCTCAGCCTACAACATTACGCACAACAGGTAAGCTTTATGCACCAAGTTCTTTGGCTGCAATTGCGCCCCCGGTGATCAATGTGTTGCCAGGTAAATTTGAAACGATTGGTAATCCTTATGCTTCTGCGATTGATTTTACCATGATCAATAAACCCGCTGCACCAGCAGTTGATGATAAGTTTTATGTATGGGATCCGTTACTTACAGCTAATTACAACGGACTCGGCGGATATCAAACAATCAGTGCTGTGAATGGATGGAAGCCTATCCCGGGCGGTACTGCAAACTATGATGCGAATGTAGCCAGTACGATCATTCAATCAGGCCAGGCATTCTTCGTGTATGCGTCTGGTGCAGGTGGTGCAGTGACTTTTACGGAAGCAGCCAAAGTAACAAATGATGCAATGGTTTTCCGCCAGAACAATTTGAATGGTAATAACAGTTACCTGCGGTTGAATCTTTTCAATGCGGCTTCTGATTCAGCTAAATTATCTGATGGTAATGTTGTTGCTTTCGGAGAAGGGTATAGCAATACCGTAGATGCAGATGACGCTCTAAAAATTGCGAATACAAATGAAAACTTCGGCATCGGAAGGTCGGGTAAATACCTGGCACTTGAAGCTAAAAGCCCGGTGATGTCTACAGATACAGTTTTTTACCAGTTTTATAATTTGAAAAAACAAACATATCGTTTACAGTTTAAACCGGAAAATATGCATGCCACAGGTATGACAGCATTCCTGGTTGATAAGTTCGCGGGAACCTCTACAGTGCTGAGCCTGGAAACGGTATCTAATGTTAATTTTACCATTACAACTGATGTTGCGTCTTCCATGGCAGACAGGTTCTATGTTGTTTTCAAAGCATTGGCACCAGTACCGGTTACATTCACCGGAATTACCGCAAACCGCCAGGATGATCAATCGATCCGTGTAAACTGGAAAGTTGATAATGAAATCAGCATGCAGCAATTTGAAGTGGAAAGAAGTGCAGATGGAAGGAATTTTACCAAACTGCATACAGCTCAGCCCTTAAACAATAACGGGGGATCTGCTACTTATACTCATGTTGATGTGAAACCAATTTCAGGAGATAATTTTTACAGGATCAAAGCTTTGAGCATCGGTGGACGTATCCAATATAGCTCTATTGCTAAAGTTAGCGCTGTAAAAACGGGAAAAGATATCAGCGTATACCCTAACCCGGTAGTTGACAAATCAGTTCATGTTTATTTCCGTAACCAGGAAGAAGGAACTTACGCTGTTCAACTTACCAACAAACTGGGCCAGGTTGTTTACAATGGCCAGGTGCAGGTTAGCGGAACCCTGGTGCATAAGGTTATCGCATTAGGAAAAGCCGTGAGCAGTGGTCAGTATCAACTTACCATTACTGCACAAAATGGTGCCAGGACCATTCAAAAACTGGTCATTGAATAAGCCCTAACATCCCTGACATACACACGAGTTCATTACTGAAACTGGCACGATATCGTGCCAGTTTTTTTTGTAGCAAAAACAATGGTCAGATCTTTCCACGGAATTAGTTGTAATATATTGAAAATCATATCGTTAAAAAATCATATAATTAATGCTTCGAAAAGTTGCATAACTGGAATCTGGAAAGTATATTTACAGCATATGTTTTTGAGGGAAATTAATCCCTGAAAGCTAACCTGCTCCCATATCTTAGAAAACGCCACTCCAATTCAATTATCTTTTTTTATCCTTTTAATTCTTTATATAATAAAGAATATCTCCAATATCTTTTAGGAATTTCCGTAACCTGTCCATCCACTTCTTAAGAAACGCTGCTGTTTTGATAACCCTAATCATTCAAAACGCTATTCCTTTTCAAGTCCGATACTGCAGATCACTTTTTGATCTGATTACAAGCATGAGGCCAAATTTACAGTTACATGAATCTGTTTCTGAATTATTACGTAACAGCATTTGACAACATTAATTGAAAGGTATGAACAGCGATTTACATTATTTTACTCCAACCACAATCAGGATTAAATTCAAAAAGAAAAATGGGGATTCGGTTGAGGCAAAAAGGGGTGGCATAAACTTTTTACATTCTTCAGGAATGGGAAAGCATATAAGCTTATTGCTGATCATGCTGTTTAGTATATCGTTTACGCTTACTGCACAAACCAATACATGGGATGGTAGCAGCAGTGCCAACTGGAACACTGCTACCAACTGGTCGCTGAACCAGGTGCCAACAGCTGCCCATGATGTAGTGATTCCGAACGGTATTACCGCAAATATTACAGTGAATACGGCTGCCGTATGTAAAACCCTTACCATGAACGGGGGTACAACGGCGAATACACTTACCATTAATAATCCCAATAGTCTTTCAGTTACCGGAGCCATTGCAATAGGTGCGGGTACTGGTGCGGGTGATAATAAGATCATTGCAGTAGGTACAGGCACCCTTTCCTGTGCTTCGGTGAATATAACGGCTACGGGTAGTGGTACCAGGACATCAGAGATTAGTATTGCAACCGGAACGGTAAATGTTACCGGAAATATTTCCATGAATGATGCCAACGATTATATCCGTTTTACCGGAGCAGGGCTTCTCAATGTAGGCGGTAATATTACCGGAGGAAACCTTATCCCATCTACCGGAACGGTGAACTGCAACGGAAGTACTGCTCAAACAATTACCGGTGCTACCACTTCTTCATTTTATAATCTCATCATCAATAAATCAGCTGCTGCCAACACGGTTACAAGTACCGGTAATGCGATGACAGTAGCCAACAACCTTACCATCACACAGGGAAACCTGCTGCTGCAAGCCACCAATGCCAATTATACGATCAGCAACGACCTGGTTATACCGGTAGGGGGTACCTTAACCCATAGTGTAAACTGGGATGTCGCCGGCAGGTCGTTAAACATTGGCGGAAATGTGATCATCGATGGATTGTTCACGTACACTGTACGCTCACATGTGCAAATGTCGGGAACCAACAAAACCATTCGCACAGGTCCTTTGCCTTCAGGTTTTAGTATTCTCACACTTGTGAATACAGCCGGTACGATAAGTGCCAACGGCCTGGTAACAGTGAATGATAATTTCTGGGCGGCTTTTAATGTAAATGGCGGAACATTTAGTACCAACGGGCAAACGGTTAATGCCAATGCTTCGTTGTTAAATTCGGGTGGAACAATATTAGTGAATGGTGGAAATTTAAATATTACGGGTGGTCTACAGGTTGGTACCGGAAGCCTGAATGGAACCATGACGATCAGTTCGGGAACCGTAACCACAGATGGATTTACGATCGGGAACGGCACCCGCACAGGTGTGGTTAATCAAACCGGTGGCACCACAAATATCAATGGAAACCTGTTGATCAATAGTGCCTGCACTTATAATTGTACCAATGCGCCTGCGATCAATATTTCCGGAAACTGGACGATCAATAATACAGGAGTTTTTGCCCCGGCAATTTCAACAGTGACATTTAATAACGCCGCTGCTTCGCAGGATATTAACGGTACTGCCACCACGAAGGAATTCTATAACGTAACCATTAACAAGCCAGGGCAGACTTTAATGGCATCTGGTTCTACCAACAGCTTGCATCTTGATGGTTCATTACAGTTAAATACGGGAACCTTCAATGCCGGTACGGCAACCAGCATAAGTATTGAGGGAGATTGGATAAATAACGACAGCTTTATTGCGGGCCCGGGAAATGTAACTTTTAATGGTTCCGCTATTCAACAAATTTCCGGTAGCACGGCAACACATTTCAATAACCTTACCATCAACAATAACAATAATGTTCAATTGAATGCAGTAGATGCTTATGTTGATGGATCTACCGGGGCATTGCATTTTGACCAGGGAAAACTAGTGACAGGTTCACAAACCCTGGTATTGGGAAATGCAGCAAGTATCACAGGTGCGGCAAATGGAAAATATGTCTTTGGTAACCTGCAAATGGGCGTGGCCCTGGGTGACCAGGTAAAGTTTTTTGCGATCGGCGACGGATTGTATTTTGCTCCGGTAACTTTAACGATCAACCAGGCCATCAATGCTGGTTCTATTACTGCATTCACTTTGGGAGCAGAACATCCTTCCATCGCGACTTCCTCTATTGATGAGAGCCAGGATGCAAACCGATATTGGACGCTGGTAAACAATGCAGTGATTTTCACAAATTATGATGCGACTTTTCAGTATCATTTATCTGATGTAGATGCAGGCGCTAACACGGCAAATTTCATCCTTGGTCAATACAATGGTTCCTGGAATTATCCGGCGGTAGGGATCATCGGTGTTTCTGATATCACCAGCATCGGGTTAACAGATTTTGGAGAATTTTGCGTTGGCGAGGGTGGTGCTTCAGCACCTACGATTGCAACAGACCCTGCCGACCAAACATTTTGCAGCAACAGTGTGGCCAGTTTCACGGCAACGGCTAATAGCAGGCCGGTTTCTATTGTGCAATGGGAGATAAGTACCGATGGCGGAGGAATCTTTACCCCGCTTAGTATGGTAGCTCCTTATTCAATGACTACATCTTCTGCGGCGGGAATTACCAGTTCTACCTTGTCAATCAATCAACCTCTAACAGGGTTTAATGGGCATCAATTTAGAGCAGTATTTACCAATAACCGTGGAAACATAACTTCTGCAGCGGCTATTCTTACCGTTAGTACGGCTGCAACAGCAGATGCAGGGATTCCGCAAACGATATGTGTGGGATCGGATGTCACCCTGGCCGGAAACATAGGGGGAACGGCTACCATGTCTACATGGTCTGCCGCTTCAGGATCTTTTTCAGATCCTGCTTCACTAACGTCTACGTATACACCGGTTATTGGCCCGGGTAATATAATGTTAACGCTTACTACAGATGATCCGGATGGCGTAGGGCCCTGTATTGAAGCAGTGAGTACCGTTTTGATCAGTATAGATCCGCCAGCGACCATTACGGCTGGTCCGGATAATGTGATCTGTTCAAATGCAACTGCTACCATGGCGGGTTCTTTCGGAGGTGGAGCAGGCAGTGCCACCTGGTCAACCAGTGGAACAGGTAGTTTCAATAATAATACGCCTACAGCAGTGTATACGCCTTCAGTTGCGGACATCGCTGCGGGTTCGGTAATATTAACCTATACAACCAATGATCCTGCAGGTCCATGTAATGCAGTAAATGCTTCCATGACACTTACCATAAATCAAGCGCCTACGGTGAATGCCGGCGGACCTCAAACAATTTGTTCGGGATCAACCATTGCTTTATCCGGAAGCATTGGTGGGGGAGCTACCAGTTCTACCTGGAGTGCACCGAGTGGTTTATTTTCTGATGCCGGTTCACCCGTATCGGATTATTCTCCATCCATCAGTTCAGGTTCAGTAACGTTAACGCTTACCAGCGATGATCCGGATGGGCCCTCGGGACCTTGTTCATCCTCTGTAAGTACAGCTTTATTCACTGTTAATACTTCGCCAACAGCTTTAACGGTAACGCCTGCCAGCGCAAATGTTTGCCAGGAGAATATCATTAATTTGTCGGCAAGCGGAGGCAATACGATCATAACATCAAATGCTTCATTTTCTTCTGGTGTTGTTAATGTGGCCATACCAGATAACAATGCTGGCGGGGCAACTTCGATTTTGGCAGCTTCGGGTATTCCTGCAGGTGCTACCATCAACAGCATCAGTGTTAACTTTAATATTCTTCACAATAATGTTGGTGACCTGGTCCTGAATATAAAAGCACCGAATGGAAATGTATTGAACCTCGTAAACCGTAAGGGTAATACCGGAAATAATTTTACAAACAGTACAGCTGCAAGCAATGGGGTCACCTTATTCAGTGCCGGTACAGCTCCCTTTAACGGCACGTTTGCTGCCGACGCCGTTAATGGAGTAGGGGCTACAGGTCAGGTGTCTAATGTGATCTTGTTTTCGGGATTATATAGTGTGCCTAATGGCAACTGGACATTCAGCGCAAGGGATGCATCCGGTGGAACATCAGGAACCATCAGTTCATGGTCAATCGTTATCAATTGGACGGCCCCGGTACAGGATCCTGTAACCTGGACACCCGTGACGGATCTTTATACAAATGCGGCTGCAACAGTTCCATACCTGGCGGGCCAAAATTTTGCTTCGGTATTTGTTAAGCCTTCTTCAAACGGCAATATTATTTATACTGCATCAGCAACATCTGCCAATGGTTGTACAGCTTCCGGCACGGCAGATCTTACAGTGATCCCGGCGCCTTTGATCAGTGCATTACCTGCAACACAAAGTATATGTTCTCAATCGTCTATTACGCAGATTGATATCACTAACCCGAATAACTTACCTGGTACCACATTTAGCTGGACAAGAAATAATACCATAAACTTAACAGGTATCGCTTCCAGCGGAACAGGCAATGCCATTTCCGGAACGCTGACCAATAGCACAAATAATGCACAGACAACCATATTCACCATCACAGCGGATGATGGAACCTGTACTACAACGCAAACTGTTTCGGTGACCGTTAATCCAAAGCCAACGGTTAATGCTACACCGGCGACTCAAACGGTTTGTTCAGCTATCGCCATCGGTACCATAACCATCACCAATCCAAATGCAGTAGCGGGTACAACATTCAGCTGGACACGCGACAATACGGTTAATCTTACCGGTATCGCGGGCAGCGGCAGCGGTGCAAGCATAACAGGAACGCTTACCAATACGAGCAATATTCAGCAGGTAACTACTTTTACGATCACGGCCACAGCAGGTACCTGTTCGTCAGTGACTTCGGTAACGGTTACGGTTAACCCAAAACCAACCGTGAGTGCTACACCATTAACTCAAACACTTTGTTCGGCAGTTGCTTTTGGCCAAATAGATATAGCCAACCCGAATTCGGTAGCTGGAACCTTATTTACGTGGACAAGGGATAATACAGTAAACCTCACCGGTGTTGCTGCCAGTGGAAGCGGGGCCGCAATCAATGGTACGTTTGCTAACGCAACCAATGTGCAACAAACAACGAATTTTACGATCACGGCAACAGCGGGTGCCTGTACGTCTACAACCACTGTAAATGTAAAAGTGAACCCGGTTCCAGGCGTGAACAGTATACCCAATGCTTCTTTTTGTAACAATGGAAATGGCTCCGCCATAAATTTTGGCAGTAATGTGCCCGGGGCAACATTTGCCTGGACAAGTACCGCCAATGTTGGTTTTGGAACCAGCGGCAATGGCAATATTCCAGCCTATGTTGCAGCCAATGCACCCGTAACCGCCACCGTGAGTGTAACGGCAACGGCTAATGGCTGTTCGGGCCCTGTAAGAACATTTACCATCACCATCAACCCATTGCCAACGGTAACGGTTAGCGCCGATTATTGTATCGTGCCGGGAAAAGTAAGGCTCACCGCCAATCCATTGCCTGCAGGATCATATACTTATTTATGGTCAACCGGAGCTACCACGCAGGTGATTGATGTGGATATTGCAGGAAGTTACACAGTGACAGTAACGAATACAAATGGTTGTAAAGCGACAAACAGTATTTCTATCGCAACTGAACTCGCCGTAAATGGTAATTTTGAAGCCGGGAATGTTGGTTTCACATCGGGATATACTTATGACCCTTCGGCAAATGGACTTTTTGCACCAGAAGGCAAGTATGCTGTTAATAATAGTCCGAATTTTAACCACAATAATTTCTGGGGAACCGATCATACTACAGCTTCGGGCAGAATGATGATCGTGAATGGTATCGTAGGACCAACCGTTTGGCAACAAACCGTTGCCGTTCTGCCTAACACTACTTATTATTTTTCCGCATGGGCATTAAGTATGAATAATGCTGCACCATTCGCACAATTACAATTTAGTGTGAATGGCTCACCGATAGGGGTAAGCGCAGTTTTGATCGCAGGGGTGAATAACAATGCGAGCAATACAAACTGGCAAAGGTTTTATGGCACCTGGAATTCAGGCGCATTAACATCTGCGACCTGTTCCATTCTTGATTTGCAGGGAGCTTTGGGCGGGAACGATTTTGCGTTGGATGATATTTCCATCAGTACATTATCTCCTGCAGTATTTTCGGCGATCCCATCTGTTTTGGGTGGCGGAACCGTTGTTTGTGAAGGCAGTAATCTGCAGTTGTCAGCAAACCTGCAGGGAGGTTCAAGTCCATATACATTTACCTGGACTGGTCCCGGCGGTTTTACATCAAATGTGCAAAACCCGGTAATTCCGAATGCAACGGTTGCGAACAGTGGAACCTATTCGTTAAGCGTCATCGATTTTTATGGTTGCGTTATTAACTCAAGCCGGAATATTACAGTTTCAGCTCCACCGTCAGCACCTTCACCTGTTACCGCGACCCCTGCCACGATATGCCTGGGAAATTCAACTAACTTAAACGGCACCACGATAAATGGTACTCAATCCGATTTTACCGGTGCATATGCCCCTGCAAACTGGGTAATTTCCAATAATCCTGCTCTCACTGGCGGAAGTGTGAATACCTCGGGTGCTCCTAATTTAATTTCAATCACGTCGGGTAACAATGGCACAGCCGGCAATACCGATTTCACCATAACCAACGGACCATTGGCTGGCAATTATATTTTTAACTGGAGCTATACTACAACTGATGCGGCCAGCAGGGATATCCCTCAATACTCGGTGAATGGGGGAGCGGCAGTGAATCTGCCAGGTTTTAATACAGCAGGCGGAAATACCCAGAATGGAACGGCTTCTATAGCGGTACCTGCCAACCAGACATTTGCTTTACGTATGCGCACCACTAATGGAACCGGTGGAAATGGTACCGTTACCTTTACAATTTTCAATGCGCCGCAAGCCGCGTCGATCAGGTGGTATACTGTAGCTACAGCTGGTACCAATATTGGAACTTCAGTGAATGCCGCTAATTTTTCGGTTATCCCTGTTTCAGTTGGAAGCAATGCTTATTACGCTGAAGCCATCAGTGCGGCAGGTTGTGTAAGCACAACCCGCACGCTGGTAAACGTTACCGTTAACCAGCCTTCAGTGGCACCAACTTCTCTCGTGGCAACTCCAAATACAATATGTAACGGCCAGAGTGTAACGCTTACCCAATTGGGTGGTAGTCTTGGAACAGGCGCCAGTTGGAAATGGTATTCCAATAATACTTACACTACACTGGTAGGAACCGGAACGGGTGCCAATGCCAGCCTTACCCTTACACCAGCCATCACAACAACTTATTATTTACGCATAGAAGGTACATCTTCACCTTGTACGGCAAATGTTAACGGCCCGGGATCGGGGGTAACCGTTACCGTTAGACAACCTTCTGTTGCTCCGACTACCCTGAATGCTTCAGTAAATCCGATTTGCAGGGGAAACAGTACAACTTTAACACAAACCGGCGGAAGCCTGGGAACCGGTGCAACATGGAGATGGTACAGTGATGCAGCATATACCGTGTTTGTAGCAAATGGTACCGGTGCTTCAGCGAGCTTATCTGTAAGCCCGATTGTAACGACTACTTATTATCTTAGGGCAGAAGGAACCTCATCACCCTGTACTTCTAATGTATCCGGCCCTGCGGCTGGCATTACGGTAACTGTGCAACAACCTTCTGTTGCTCCAACGGGATTGGTTGCTTCACCGTCAACTATTTGTAACGGTAACAGTACAACGCTTACCCAAACTGGTGGAAGCCTGGGAACCGGAGCTTCCTGGAAATGGTATTCCAATAATACTTATACAACGTTAGTAGGAACCGGAACCGGTGCAAATGCCAGCTTATCGGTGAGTCCAATTGTTACAACTACTTATTACCTGAGGATAGAGGGTACAGCAGCTCCTTGTACCGGAAATATCAATGGACCAGGTGCCGGGGTAACCGTAACCGTTAACCAGCCAAGTATTGCTCCCGTTTCATTAAATGCTTCAGCCAATCCAATATGCAATGGAAACAGTGCCACCCTCACTCAAACGGGTGGAAGCCTTGGAACAGGCGCCAGTTGGAAATGGTATTCCAATAATACATATACAACCCTGGTGGGTACAGGCACTGGTGCCACAGCCAGTTTAACCGTTAGCCCAACTGTTACAACTACCTACTACCTGCGTGCCGAAGGTGGAACGGCGCCATGTGCATCCAATGTTGCCGGACCGGCAGCAGGTATCACAATAGTAGTGAATCAAAAATCGGCCAACCCGGTTTCTGCAAGTGCATCGGAAACAACTATTTGCAGTGGAAGCAGTGTAACAATTACCCTCAATGGTGGAGGAGGTGGAACAGGTGAAGTGATCGCCTGGTATTCGGGTTCATGTGGAGGAACACTGGTTGGTACCGGCAATAACCTGTTGGTTAGCCCGGCAGTGACCACCACTTACTTTGGCCGTTACGAAAATGCATCACCATGTAATTTTAATACAACGTGTGTGCAGGTAACCATCAACGTTACAGCATCAGGTACCTGGCTTGGTTTGTCAGCCGATTGGAATGATCCGGCCAACTGGTGTGGTGGTGTTCCAACCGTTAATACAGATGTGACCATCCCTTCCGGTAAACCGAATGATCCGGTCATTGCCGCTGCCATTGCAGAAGCCAAAAACATGGTGATCTTAGCTGGAGCATCGGTTACCATCGACGGCCATACACTTAAACTGGCCGGCACACTAACCAGTCCTGCAGCATTGAATGCCATCAACGGTTCGGTAGAACTTGCAGGCACCACGGGAGCACAGGTGATAGCAGGCAGTATGTTTGCGGGTAAAACCATCATGGATCTGAAGATCAGCAATGCAGGAGGCGTGAGTTTATCGGGTGTAAATGACACTTTAAAAATTTCAAGTTTACTTCATTTCGGTACCAGCAATGCGATACTGAATACCAATAATAATTTAACCCTGTTATCAACTGCCGGAGGAACGGCAAGTGTGGGAGATCTGACAGGCGGTGGATTATACAATGGAAATAACATCATCGGAAATGCAACGGTTGAACGGTTTGTGCCAAATCATAGCAAGGCATGGCAATTTCTTTCAGCGCCAACATCCGGACAAACGGTGAATGCCGCCTGGCAGGAAGGGAATGCACCTCTTGCAAATACTACGAACCCCGGATATGGTACTATAATAACCAGCAACCTGGGAGGAAATGCGGCAGGTTCAGCTGCGCTTGGCTTTGATATATATACTCCTGCAGGGCCAACGATGAAAACCTATGATCCTTTAACGGATAACTGGGTTGGTATTTCGGCAACAAATATCCCGATTGCTAACAGCAAAGGATACATGCTGTTTGTACGTGGCGATCGTTCGGTGAATGCTTTTAATCAGCCGGCTACCGAAGTTAAATTAAGAACAACTGGAAAATTATATACAACCGGCCCTGATGCGCCCCCGGTTACCAATGTGCTGGCCAATAAGTTTGAGTCGATCGGAAATCCATATGCTTCGGCCATCGATTTTTCAAAACTCACCAGGACAGGTGGGGTTCAGGATGTTTTCTACGTTTGGGATCCCAAGCTAACTACCGGGCCCAATACTGCGTATGGACTGGGGGGATATCAAAGCTTTGTGGGAACCGGAACCGATTATATTGTTATTCCGGGTGGGGGTAGTTATGCAGGCGGTAACACGAAAATTGAATCTGGACTTGCATTTTTTGTTCACACGGTAGGATCGGCAGGTACTGTATCTTTTGCGGAAAATTGCAAAGTAAATGGCAGTAACCTGGTGACCAGGGGGCCGCTCACCAATGCAAAGCAATTGCGTACAAACCTCTCCGTTATGTCAACCGGGAACAGTATAGTGTTGCTTGATGGCGCTTTGTCGCAGTTTGATGCTGCTTACTCAAATGAAATTGATGTGATGGATGCACTGAAGATCATCAATAGTGGTGGTGAGAACATTTCTATAAGGAGGTCTGATAAAATATTTGTTGCTGAAAGAAGGTCCGATATACTGAGGACTGATACGATCTTTTATCAAATGGGCCAGTTGAAAAGGCAAAACTACCAGTTCGCATTTATTGCCGATAACCTGAACCTGACCGGATTGACTGCTTACCTGGAAGATGCATACCTGCAAACAAGTACCCCGTTGAACCTTTCGGGTACAACGTTGGTAAACTTTACAGTGGATGTAAATGTGGCTTCAGCAGCTTCTAACCGATTCAGGGTAGTATTCAAACAACTGGCACCGGTTCCGGTAAGCATTACTTCTATTAAGGCCAAACGGGTAAATGAGAACCAGGTTGAAGTAGCGTGGAATGTGGAAAATGAAACAAGTA
>JAKQKY010000369.1 GCA_029560415.1 Bacteroidota bacterium
TCTCATGATCAGTTTGCTGTTGCCGCTAATGGTAAGCGATTGAGCATGTAAGCATACTGATGCAAAAGCAAAAAATAATATTTGTACAACTTGTTTCACCGGGAAATTATTTGCTGATGATTTATTTAGATTTGGCTTCCAATGCTTCAATACGCTTCACTAATTTTTCAATTAGTTCTTTGCTGCTCTCTTTTTCTTCCACCTGCTTTTTCAATACTTCAATCTGCTGCTGCTGTTCTTTAAAAGCATTTACATAAGCCACCAGTATCGGGTGAATATTCAAACTGAGATAGCCGTCTTTTTCTACCGTAACCGCTTCGGGAAAAACCTGTTGCACTTCCTGCGCTGAGAAGCCATAACCCTGTGCATCGGTGGCTAAGTTTCTTGCATTTCCTTTTGCATAGTGATACATGATGGTATTCAGTTTCATGATATCTTTTATGCCTTTGGTATAGTTTCCATCAACTGTTTTTAACCGCATGTCAGAGGTGATCGTCCAGGTACTGGTAGTGAGTTTGCCCGCAAGGTCTGTTGATAAATGAAGCTGGTAATCAGGATTGGCAACACCCAAACCCATCCTTCGGGTGGCAAGATCAATCGTTACAGCATTAACACCACCACCCAGGAAATTAAATTTATCTCCTGCGTCCTGGTATTGCAGGCCCCAGTTTGCAAAACCCTGGCTATGTGCAAAAATCATCCTGTTGGCATTATTGTTTCCGGATTTGAACATATAGTTCATAATAGAAACCGAATTGTCGTACTGAACAGTGCCTGTATTGCCAACCGAAAATTTATTGGCAACAGAAAAGGCAGAATCTGGGTTTACTGTATTTACTCCGGTACGCTGGTTAAATAAATCAACAGTCAGTACATCACTTCCCGGTTTCATAAAATTAAACTTATCACCTGCATCAATATATTGCAGTCCCCAGCCGGGGAAAGTTGTGCTATGGGCAAATACCATTCTGTTGGCATTTGTTTCACCAGATTTGAACATATAGTTCATAGTAGAAACACTGTTGTCAAACTGCACCGTACCACTGTTACCTACTGCAAATTTATTGGCCACAGAAAGTGCTGAATCGGGTGTTGTGGTACCAATACCGACCTTACTGTCTGCAGTGGCGCCATTTACTCCATTGATGCTTCCTAAT
>JAKQKY010000378.1 GCA_029560415.1 Bacteroidota bacterium
GGTTACCCGTTATTTCAACCTATGCCATGCAGCGTTCCTTGAAGCCAATTATGATGCAGACATGCTTGATAAGGGTCATTATCCTTACCACCTTAAGAATCGCATCCGTGGCGGCATGGGACATCTATCCAATAAACAGGCCCTTGATCTTTTTATAGCACACAGGCCTGCATTCATGACGCATCTTTTTCTTGCTCATTTATCGCGGGATAACAATAGTCCGGAATTGGCTCAATCTATATTTGAAAATCATCGCGTGGATACCGAGATCATAGTAGCATCGCGTTATGAACCAACTAAAGTTTACAGTATCAACGCCGGCATTTCAACTGTTTACAGAAAAAAACTGCTTAAGCCAACCAGTATACCAGCACAAATGCGATTGTTTGAATAATGATTCATTAAAAATGTAATTCATTTCTAATAAGTTAAGAAAAGCTTAATACCCATCTCAGTTCAACTTTCTTAAATAATTTTACTTCCATCGATTGAACCAGGCAACGAAAAGTAACCTGGAAGCATCTGATCTCTTTAACTATAACTGAATGCTTCTTCATTTCAAATTTTACAGTGGCTTTTCCACAAAGCCAGGCCAATTTCGAGAGGGATGCCTCTACGTTTAATTTGCCTTTGGGCATACTTTTCCTCCTTAATACGATTCCTTTTATTTTAGTTTTTTATCATGTTACAAAAGAAAATACCTGCATACCTGTTATTGATATTCACCATTGCCGGAATAACGGCCACCTACCTTTTTACAACCAGTTTTAGCAATAATACCATTGAACCGGAAGTCTATCAACCTGTTGAAGCCTGCAATTATAGAAATGTTCGTTTAAAAGGATACACGTATACCCGCCCGCTATTGTTTGGCGATAAGCCCTGTGAATCGGAACGCTTATCCAATATCAAGAATAAGGTTTCGGAAGTTATTTCCGCTTATAAAACCGCCGGAACAATCAGCACAGCTTCTGTTTACCTTAGATTATTTAATACAAGCGAATGGTTCCAGATAGGTGAAACAGAAAAATACAACCCTGGCTCCCTGTTAAAGGTTCCAGAACTGATCACATTTTTCAGGATGAATGAGAAAAGTCCCGGGTTACTAAACAAAAAGATCACTTACACTAAACCGTTATCCTTAGCCAAACAGGCTTTGTTTGTATCGAAACACATAGAGGTTGGCCACACTTATACGATCAGGGAATTGCTGCACTACATGATCGCCTATTCCGATAATGAAGCCACGATGTTGCTAAACCAGCAAATGGACCTTGATATTTTTAAAAAGGTTTTTACCGACCTGGGCATGGCCAATCCTGACATGACAAAAAATGATATACCCATTACAATCAGGGAATATTCACTTTTTTTAAGGGTCTTATTCAATGCGTCTTACCTGAATATTGAAGACTCAGAATTTTGCACCGGGTTACTATCACAAAGCGATTTTGACAAAGGGTTGTTAAATGGTTTACCGAAAGGCACCCGGGCCGCTCATAAATTCGGCGAAGCAGGCGATGGAGTAAATTCCCATTTTAGTGAAGCGGGCATCATTTACCTTGATAATAATCCTTATTTAATAACGGTAATGACCAAAGGCCGTGATCCAAAAGCGCTTCCGGCAGTTGTAGCAAATATCTCCCGCACCATCTTCGATCTTTCAAGGACTTTGTAAAGTTTTTATTGGTTGATCTTACTGATTTCAATTCAGTGTTTAATGTTGCTATACCGTAAGTGCTGAAACTGTATTAAATTGAAGCCGATTTAATACCAACATGCAAACAGCACTCAAATTATTTTTTGGAATACTCTTCCTGTTCATATTCCTGGCGGGAGCTATCTTTATCCTGTTCACCTTTAGCAAAACTTCTTTTGATACGACTTCTATAACCAATGCGGGCTTTGCCATCTTTGCCGGCTGTTCATCGGTTTGCTTTACCTGGGCTCGAAATATGGAAGACAAAAAAGATATTGCGAAGATCAACAACCACGGTGAAAAACTGTTCTTGTCTGCCCTTTGTTTTGTAATTGCCTCGTTACTTAAATATATTCTCATCCATCGGAAGGACATCATTAATGAAGACCTGCTCAATTATGTGGATTTCGTTTTCCCTGTGATCAACATTGTTGGAGCATCTATGTTCTTACTTGCCTACATAAATGCATGGGCGGCCATCCTGGGGTTATTGCGTATCCTGTTTCGCAAATCACTTTCCAGTAATTGAGGCAAATAAAAAAGCGGGCTATTACACCGGCTGTTTTTGCAATTAAACATAAACCATTACTTATTTTTCGACAACATGCTCGTATTACCAGATGATAAAGCGGCTGCATGTTGTTGCTTTTTAGCCATTTTATTATTGCTTGTTTTGCTGTACACAAAATCAAAAGCTTCGGGATCGTCTCTAAGCAAATCTGTCATGATCTCGTTAGAATAGGCTACAATTTGTCCATTATCACCCGCCTGTATGAAAAACTCATCTACAGCCTGTTGACCATTTGAGAATTTCTTCGAATACACGTTCAGTTTACCTTTCCCGATTCGAATGGCAAATCCAGGCAATGTACCAATGGCAACATTACTTTTATGTCCCGAACGGAAACTGGCTTGTGAAATGGCATAATGATCTTTATTCTGGTAAGCCCTGATCTCGCTTGCATTGATCTTTACCTTACCATCTGCCAGAAGATGTGGGGTTTTAAATACACCTGTAACCAGTTCAAGGGTTTTATATTCTTTTATCGTTCCATCCAGCTGTTGTACAAAGCAACCTGATGCAGTTTCTTTTGCATGTTGGGTATCACTGGCAAGTTTAGAAAAGGCAGCTTTATTGGTGGAACAGGCGTTGAAAGTAGCGAGCATGCCAAATAATATGGCAGCGGCAAATAGGTTCTTTCTCATAGTATAGGGTTTCGGTTTCTGCTTAAACGTAGTTTTACTTCATATTATTGTAAATGCACATAAAAATCATATTTCTTCTATAACCCTCTAGCATGTACGTTTTTCGACAGATTGTCTTATATTTAATTTATATAATTTGATGTTGAAAATGACCATTTGATCAGCATCTTTTCACGAATAACTAACATGCTATGGGCAACAAAGAGAAAAGCCTTGTAAAAAAAGCCATTGAATATTATAACCAATTTGCCGACGCTCATAGTGAAATATTTGCATTTCACAACCAACGATTTCTTGCCGAATGTGTTCAGCAGGTAAGAGAGTTTGCCAAGGGAGAAGACATCCACAAAGATGATTACGAAACCGGTTTGCTGGCCATGATCCTCTCGGTAACCGGGCAGCAACAAATTACCGATAAACAGTTGAATAACCAGGAGCTGGTTGAACATTTCCTGGACCAGAATAGCCTGCCTGCAGAAGATTGCGTAGAGATCAGGGAATATATCAGCTTTTTTCAAACAAACAGGGCTGCAAAAAATGACATTGAAAAAATGCTCCGCGATGCAAAGTATGGATACCTTGGATCTGCCGATGCCCTGGAAAGATTGTCATTGCTCAGGGTACAGGAAAATAATCTTTATCAAAAAGAATATACAGAACTCGGTTGGTTAGAGAAATGCAAGGATTATTTTATCCGGCATGGATTTGAAACCCGGTATGCGCAACGAAACTATGGAGGCATGCGCAACAAGAATTACCTGGAACTGGAAAAACGCATTGATAAATTAAAAACAGAATCGCTTAAGGAACAAAAAGAAGCCGATAAGGAAAATGGCACCGAACCTTTATCGGGCAAGGAAGGCGATGACCTCTTTAAGATTGCGTTTCGAAATTACCTGAACCTGGTAGACCTGGCCGATAAGAAAGCTGGTCTATTGATACAAGTGAATACCATCCTGGCTTCGGTGGTGGGCGCATTTGGCATCAAACGACTCGACACCACTCCTTTTTATGCAATTCCAACAGCAGCGGTTTTGATTGGTTCGGCCGTAACAATCTTTTTTGCCATATTAGCAAGTAAGCCGCTGGGAAGAAAGTTTTTTGATGGATCAGACTCTGGCAAAGAAGCATTCTTCTTTGGAAGTTTCGACCGGCTCGATCCCGGTTTCAAATATGTAAGCTGGGAAAAATATTCTGCCGACATGACCCAGTTTTTCAAGGGTAAGAAAGTTTTTATTTTTGATGAAATGATCAAAGAGTCCTTTGAAGTGAGAAAAGTATTGTCGCAGAAATTTAATTATCTCTCTATTGCCTATAAGGTATTTTTCGCCGCATTATTGATTGGCATATTGGGTTACCTGGCTGTATTGATCTATGAATATAATTTTTATGAGCACGCGAATTAATTAGCTCATTTATTCCGCAACAACTGTCGCCTGAAAAATTGCCCGACGTATTCATATACATCTATGTCGCGGGGATAATCATGCCGCCCGCCGATCACTTTTAATAAATTTACTTCAGGTTTCCCAGCAGCTGAATATTCAAATGATTGTATGATCCGGTGATCTGCAGTATCGGTGTCGGGTAGTTGCACTTGTACCGGCTGATCAACATAGCCGGCCAACCGGCTCCAATAGCGGAAACTGGCTTCGGTACTTCTTACCACACCAAAACTGGCATTGCTCACAAACATCTCTCCTCCATTATAAGGATTTACGGGATCTTCAGTTCCATTGATGATCAATACGGAAACGGGTATTCGCTTTTCTGTGCAATCGCAATAGGCCGAATCGGGCATATTGGCTACGATGGCGGCTACCGCCCGGAACCTGTCAGGCATTGTAATGGCAAGCTTATATGCCATCTGCCCTCCTCCCGAAAAACCTGCTGCAAATACCTGGTCTTCTTTAATCGCAAACCTCTTATGAAAAAAAACGATCATCGATTCAAAGAATGATTGCTCATTGATGTCGATCTTGTTTGCCTCGGCTGTTGACATGCTCCTGCATTCGTTCCAGAAACGTTTGTATCCATCTGGATACACGATCAGCATATTTTCCTTTGAAGCCATCGCTTCCAGTTGGGTTGTATGTCGAAGCATTTGCCGGCCTTCCCCACCCGATCCATGCATCACAAATACAAGGGTTTCCCTGGTTGACGGCTGTGCAGGTTTTTGATAATGAAAACTACGGTAATGTCCATCTACCAGGATAGAATCGCTTTGCAACTGGGCATAACCTAATGATATGCTCAAAATAAAAATGAAGCTAAAAATAAGGACTGCTTTCAGGTTTCGGTGTAACTTAAGGTTACCCATGGTATACACGTGATTTTTGTATCCTGCCTTGCCCGATCTCCAGCACTTCGGCCACCATCATATCAGGCTCGCCGTCTACTTTTCGCAGGTATTCCATTAATACCTGTTCCTCGGTGACCAGGAGGTTATGTAACTGGTATTGAAGGGAAGGCAGCCTGTTGAATGCATCTGCCCACCAGGTTTCCATGGTAGCTTTCCCACTGATCCATCCCCCGGTTTCGGGTATGCGAATTTTAAGTTTCGGGCTAAAATGACGGGCATCTTCATCATATAATGCCAATAAGCGATCGAGGCTGTGCTCGTTGAAGGCGGCGATCCAGTTTAAAGCGATCTGCCGGTTTGTTTCAATTAAATTCATGTATTCGGAAACGTTATAATGTTCTTGTTATTATTTAATCGGCCTTTTTCATCCTGGAAAAAGGGAAACCGTTACAACCCTTCTTTGGATTCTTACGATCTGCAGCTGCATGAGCTTCGGCCATCGAATCGCTCGGAGCCTTGTATTCAGTAAGACAAAATCCCCAATGATATGGTGCCATTCCCTGCAAAGGCATATAATCTATCCGGGTGTACAGGCCCTGGTCGGTTGGATTCCCATTTCCATTCCTGGCTATAACATATTGTTCTGTAAAATTCCACCTGATCACATGATACCTGATATCGGGCTGCTGAAACCAAAGGCTGTCGTTGATCGTATAGCGAACTCCATAGTCATCAGTAAATGTTCCTTTAACAAATCCCGGTACCGTATCAGTTTTAGAAGCTGTAACATTTATGCGGTTGGCCGACATCCCAAAACAGGTGGTAATAAGCCACAATATGAGAATACAGGTGATAAATTTTTGAATATGAGAATTGTACATGACCTTGTTTAAAATGATCACCCAATGTAAGTTTATTTTTCAACCCGGCGAAACAGGTAGCGAAAAATTCTGTCTATGATTTAATGGTTTTAGGTATTTTTGAACCAGTCATTCAACCAGGATATGACTTTTATTTTTTTTCTTTCACCAGCGATAACATGTACGAACCACTCAAAAAATATATTGAAGACTATTCAGGAGAAGCCATTTCTGAAGAGGAATATGAAATGATCAAGTCTGCATTTACCCCAAAAAAATTCCGGAAGAAACAATACCTGTTGCAAGCCGGAGATGTATCGAGGTATATGGCGTTTATCATCAAAGGAGCGGTACGACAGTATTCTGTTGATGACAAAGGCGTTGAACATGTTATTTATTTTGGACTGGAAAACTGGTGGGCCGGCGACCGTGAAAGCTTTACCATGCTAACTCCCTCCCGGTACAATATCGACGCTGTAGAAGATACGGAAGTATTGCTTACCACTTACGATCACCTCGATCAATTGAAAAACAGCATTCCGGCCATTGGTAAAATGTTTACCACCATGGACCAACGCAGTTATATAGCCACACAAAAAAGGATCCATGCATCTATCAGTCTTACGGCTGAGGAAAGATACCAGGAGCTTTCTAAAAATTATCCCGCCCTCCTTCAACGATTCCCTCAAAACATGATCGCTTCCTACCTGGGTATTTCGGCAGAAACACTTAGCCGTATCCGTAAGAAAGCACTTTCGAAATAAGATCACCTTATAATGACTGAATGTATGTATTGACAAATGTCAATACAATTATTTGCCAATTGTCATTGGAACGGGGCCTCATATGTATGCAATTTTGTATCGTAAAAAAAGGGAGTGATCCCGGGAGATACACAACATGCAAAAGAATATCACAGCTGGTTTTGGAGGTTCTAATTCAAAAGTGGGTGAACTGTTGGTCAACAGGCTGGTACCAAACCGCTACATACATGCCGTTGGGCCATTTGTTTTCCTCGATCACCTGTACCCGGTTGAACAAAAACCTACCGTAGCCCAGGCACCTAATGGAGAATTTGCTCACCCGCATCGTGGCATTGCCACATTTAGTTACCTGTTTAGCGGTGAACTGGAACATTTCGACAGTGCCGGGCATCATGGCATCGTTTCAGCTGGTGGCGCTCAGTGGATGAAAGCCGGCAATGGTGTTGTTCATGATGAGCATAACAGTCCGGCTTTCCAGGAAAAAGGTGGCATCCTGCACGCCGTTCAGTTTTGGATAAACCTGCCGGCTGTAAACAAGGCTGAAAAACCAGGTTACCTGGGAGTAAACGCCAATGATATACCGGAAGTGATGCTTCCTGATGATGCCGGTTTCATGCGCATCCTCATTGGTTCATGCGGCGTTTCTACGTCACCGGTACCTACATTCAGCGATGAGTTTATTTATCATATTAAACTCAATCCAAAATCAACCTTTAACCTGCCAACTAATGCCTGGGCCGAGTATGCAGCGCTTACACCATCCGGCGAAATCAGTATAAATGGTCAGCCATTCGCAAACAGTGAATTGGTAACCTTCTCGCAGAATGCCCATGAGATAGAGCTTTCCAACAATAGCATCACACAGGCAGATATATTGATTTTTGGAGGAAGACCTTATGCCGAACCCATTGTGGCCCAGGGCCCTTTTGTGATGAACAGCCATGAAGAGATCGCTACAGCCTATAAAGACTTCTTCAACGGACAGTACGGCGAAATCAACTATGAAAAGCACCTACAACACAAATAAATAAAACCATTATACATAATTAAAAAAATAAAAAATGACAACCAACAAATGGGCCATCGACGCCTCACATTCAGAAATTCAATTTAAGATCAAACATCTTGTGATCACAACCGTTACCGGGCATTTTACTTCATTCAACGGGGCTATGGAAGCAGATGATGACTTCAGCAATGCACACATCAACTTTGAAGCTGATGTTAACTCCATAAGCACCAATAACGAACAACGCGATACTCACCTGAAGAGTGCTGACTTTTTTGATGTTGAAAAATTTCCGAAGCTGAGCTTCAGGTCTACGGGTTTTGAGAAAAAAGGAGATGATGAATTTGAACTGACCGGCGATCTTAGCATCCGCGATATTATGCGGCAGGTAACCTTTACCGTTGAGTATGGTGGAACAGCAACAGACCCATGGGGACAGGTAAAAGCAGGCTTTGAATTGAAAGGGAAGATAAACAGGAAAGATTTTGGGCTTACCTGGAATGCCCTCACAGAAGCCGGCGGGGCACTGGTAAGTGATGAAGTGAAATTGGCTGCCAATATACAATTGGTAAAACAATAATATAAAAGCGTTTACAGTGCATATAACTGTAAACGCTTTATTTTCTCTTATAATGCATTCATTTGCTTCAGGTATTTTTCTGAATTAGCCTTCACCGCTTCAGGTGGATTGAGGCTCAGTGATTTTTTAAAATTGATGATAGCGTTCTTAGTATCCCCTTTTGTAAAATACGCTTCGCCTAAACTGTCCCATGTGTTGGGATCTTTCGGGTAGCGTTTAGTATTTACGGTGAATACTTCAATGGCTTTATCATGCTGCCCGTTGTTCAATAGCTGGTATCCGTACAGGTTAAGTTCATTCCCGGTAGAAATGGCCATTGCATCTGTCATGATCTTTTCTGCTTCGGCTGTTTTACCCTGTTCTTTTAAGATGCCGGCTTTTACATTCAGCGTTGCAAAACTTTTGTTCAGGGCAATTGCTTTTTCGCTCCAGGCTAATCCCTCAGCCAGGTGTGTTTTATTTTGAAGGGCATAATTGGCTGCACTGGAAAATCCTTGCCAGGTAAAGCCCATAGCGCCTTTCAGCTCTTCAGTCGCATTGACGATCACGATATCATCTACTGCAAATTCCAGTTTTACCGGGAATTGTTTCTTCTCCCAGTTTAAAACCAGTGTAGCCGAATTTTTCGTCAAGTCAATGAAATCATAAGTAAGCATTTCTGTAAACGAAGTATTATTCAATTTGATTGGCGCCCGCAGCTGGTCATTTTTGGCCTCATAAAAGAAAGTACCCCAGGCCCTGTTGTCTTTCGATAAAACCACTTCCCCGGTATTATCACGGTTAACCACAAACGCTAATCCATAAATGCCCGCGGGAACCGGCCGGCCCTCAACTTTTACTTGGTGTGAAAACCGGATCGTGGTATTCTCATTTGCCCCTGCACGCCAGGGTGAAGGAGTGCCCAGCCCGAAAGGCTGCACCGTCCATCCATACTCTACCAGTTTTCCCCATACTTCCCGGCCCTTTACTGAGGGTCGTGAATAACTAATCGTAACTTTTGATATACCGATCGTTTGTGTTACTTCCGCAGCAGGACTCGGTGTTCGGGGCACCGTAATATTCTGACAATGGGAAGATTTCCCAACACAAACAAACATTAGAACGCCTATAAAGGGCATGATGATCTGTTTCATACAAGCAGTTTTAATTCAATAAATTGATTGGCAGTTTAAGCTAATAAATTGATGCAGGGTATGCCAGCCTATTTTGCTGAAAGAAGAAAATGGATGGCTGAAAGGTCAAAAACCGGGTTCCGGAAATTAATTGCCCGAGCTGTTATCATTGGTACGGCTGCTTTCATCATCCTGGCCCGATTTGCGTTGCTGAGCCGATTTTACCTGGCTGTTCCCGAATTTATATCCAAATCCGATCACAACCCGCCTTGGTTCCCAGTATACCCGGGCGTTGAGGTATTGACCGGCAAAATTACTGGTGCCATACCAGTACATCGTACTAAATACATCATTAAAATTTACGTGGATGGTTCCTCGCTTGTCAAAGATGGTTTTTTGAATGCCGGTGTTCACGCCTTTAGAGCAATGTACTTTCATAGTTCCCCTGAATATGGAAGCTGAAAGTTTGGTTTCGCTATGGAAGCTGTTCACTCACGGCAAAGGGTAAATGCATTTTGAGCCGAATGTTTGAATATTCAGCTGCTTAAATGATAAAATTGAATTCTTAAGTTCTTATCCATTCAGATTTTTCATCAATCGCAATCCGGTTTGCCGCCGGAGATGGAATGGCCACATGACCTATGTAAAAAAAACCAAGCAGTTTATCTGCTTCATCCAATCCAAATAATCGCTGTGCACCATCCAGGTAAGTGATGCCACCTGTCGTCCAGTAACCACCTAATCCATATGAAGATACCGACAGGTAAATATTCTGTACAGCGCAGGCCACTGCTTCTACATCTTCTATTTCAGGTATATTTTTCTTTTGAGATCTTTTCATGCCAAGGGCGATCACATGGGAGGCCCGAAGTGGTTGTTGTTGTAGCTTCTTTAACTTATCTTCTTTAAAAGATTCTCCTGCATGATCAAGATAATATTGGCTTTGCAGGTTGGCAAGTGTTTGTAATCCTTCGCCGGTAAACACGGTAAAAAACCAGGGTTCCGTTTTCCCATGATTGGGCGCCCAGGTTGCATTTTCCAGTATCTGCCAGATGATAGCATCATCCACTTTTTTACTTTCATCGAATTGAGATGGAAAAACAGAGCGGCGGTTTTTAACCAGTTCATTGAATTGCGTAGAGGTCATGGTTTGATTGTTCTGAAATAAGTAATAATGGGTTACCAACCCATGGCCACAGCGATACGGGCAGCAAGGGATGCATTGTGATGAATGAGGGCAATATTGGCTTCCAGGCTTTCTCCTTTCGAATGCGTGGCAATATATTTCAACAGGAACGGCGTTACCGCTTTGCCACTGATGCCCTGTTTATCGGCTTCTGCCAAGGCCTGCAGAATATAACTTTCGATCAAACCTGGTTCTACTTCCTGCGAGACCGGTAATGGATTGGCAATGAGCACAGAGCCCTGTAAACCCATCTGCCATTTCACCGACAGCATATCGGCAATTTCCTGGGGTTTGTCGATACGTAACGGGGAAGTATAACCGCTGCTCCTTGAATAAAAACTCGGGAATGCATCCTGCCCTACTGTTACCACGGGAATGCCCAGTGTTTCGAGGTATTCGAGGGTGAGACCAATATCGAGAATAGATTTAACCCCTGCAGAAACCACGGCCACATTGGTGTGCGCCATTTCGGTAAGATCTGCCGAAATATCCATGCTTGTTTCCGCACCGCGGTGAACCCCACCGATGCCACCGGTTGCAAAAATGCGCACGCCCGCCATTGAAGCGATGCGCATGGTAGCCGCCACTGTTGTTGCCCCGGGCAGTTTTTTGCTCAGTACATACGCCATGTCGCGAATGCTCACTTTCCAGACATCCTTTTCCTTTCCAAAAAATTCAATATCATCTTTTGATAAACCTACCAGGCATTGCCCGTTCCTGATGGCGATGGTTGCTGGGATAGCGCCTTCGCTGCGAACGGCTTCTTCAACCGAAAGGGCTGTTTCTACATTTCTTGGCCAGGGCATGCCATGGGATATGATGGTAGATTCAAGGGCTACGATCGGTTTGTTTTGTGCAATCGCATCGGCCACTTCGGGCAAAATGATCAATCGGTCCTTATTCATTTGGGTAATATTTTAATAGTAATTCCTTTAATAGTTGATAAGTTATATTCGGTATAACGGCGCCGGGTACCTGCAAAACTTCATGGGCCATCACATGTCCTGCCTTTATACAATTCTCTTCGTTCATGCCATGGTATCTTGCGGCCACCCAACCTGCCAGGGCTGCATCCCCGGCACCAGTACTGTCTGTGACTCGCAGTGGAATGGCAGGAAAATGTTTTGATCCTTCCTTTTTAAAAAGAATTGATCCCTCCACTCCTTTCCGAAGCCAGCAACTGGAAATACCTTGTTCTAACAATGTTTGAATAGCATCATTGACTGCGGATTGATCCAGGCCTGTAACTGCAGACAGTTCATCTTCATTAGGGGTGATCATGTAAATCCCATTGAGATCTAATGATGAAAGTTTCGCGGCTTTTGCAACAGATACCGGTTCTACCAATAATGGGATCTGGGTTTTTCTACAAAAAGATATTATCCATTCCAATGATGAGATCGACAAGTTAGTATCAGCTACGATCATGGAAGCTGTTTGCAAAAAAGGGGCGTTAGATTCAAGATATCCTGTTGTTAAATGAGCTGCACAGGGATCGGTGCAGGCTGCTGTATACATGGATCCATCACGGTTAAGGATAGCTGCATATTTTCCCGTTTGAACGGGAACCCGGTGAATGGCCTCCACGCCAATGTTTTGTTGCTTGCAGGATTGGTATAGCCAATCTCCATCTGTATCATCGCCAATTACCGCCATTAACTGTACGGGTACATCCAGCATGGCGAGATGATGCGCAATATTCCTGGTTACTCCTCCCGCAAACCGTTGCAGGCTGGCCGGGTTTGAAGTGCCGGGCAAAGCATGGCCTTCACAGAAATACAATTCATCGATCAATGCGGCACCAATACAGATTACAGGAGAAGCCATGCGGTTCAGGAATTGAATGCTTTACAAAGGAATGTTACCATGCTTTTTCTTTGGTAGTTTGGCTACTTTATTCTCGAGCATGGCAAAGGCCTTGATGAGTTTGATGCGGGTTTCTTTTGGTTCTATTACTTCATCAATAAATCCTCTTTCGGCAGCGAGGTATGGTGTTGCAAATTTCTCTGCATACTCGGCTTCTTTTTCGGCAGCTTTCTTTACCGGGTCAGGTGCTTCTGAAATTTCTTTTTTGAAAATGATCTCGGTCGCTCCCTTGGCACCCATCACTGCGATCTCGGCTGAAGGCCAGGCATAATTCATATCGGCACCGATGTGTTTCGAATTCATCACATCATAAGCACCGCCATACGCTTTACGGGTAATAACGGTTACGCGTGGTACCGTAGCTTCACTCAGTGCATATAGCAATTTGGCTCCGTTGGTGATGATGCCATGCCATTCCTGGTCGGTACCAGGCAAAAATCCGGGAACATCTACCAGTACCAGCAAGGGTATATTAAAGCAATCGCAGAACCGGGTAAACCTTGCGGCTTTCCGGGAGCTCTTAATATCCAGTACACCCGCCAGGCTCATGGGCTGGTTGGCTACAATGCCAATGCTTCTTCCGGCAAGCCTTGCAAAACCTACCACGATGTTCTCTGCATAGTCTTTGTGTATTTCGAAAAAACTTGTCTCATCACAGATCCCTTCAATCACCGATCGCATATCATAAGGTTGATTGGCATTTTGCGGAATGATGCTATTCAACTTTTCCCTTGTTTCATCACCTAATATATAAGGCATTTTCGGTGTGGTATCCTCGCAGTTCTGCGGCATATAACCCAGTAACTGTTTAATCTGCAGGATGCATTCCATATCATTCGCTGCCGTCAAATGCGTAACACCCGATTTGGTTGAATGTGTTGACGCACCACCAAGTTCTTCTGAACTTACTTCTTCATTCGTAACGGTCTTCACTACATTGGGGCCGGTTACAAACATGTAGCTTGTATTTTCCACCATCAGGGTGAAATCGGTAATGGCAGGCGAATAAACAGCACCACCTGCGCATGGGCCCATGATGGCCGACAATTGCGGGATCACGCCAGATGCCAGTACATTACGGTAAAAGATATCCGCATATCCGCCAAGCGATCTAACGCCTTCCTGTATACGAGCACCACCCGAATCATTCAACCCGATCATGGGCGCCCCCGTTTTCATGGCAAGATCCATCACTTTACAGATCTTTTCTGCATGCGTTTCTGATAAAGCACCGCCAAAAACCGTAAAGTCCTGGGCAAATACATACACAAGTCTTCCATTCACCGTGCCGTATCCTGTTACTACACCATCGCCATAAAACAGCTGGTCTTCCATGCCAAAATCCTTTGTGCGATGTAACACCAATGCCCCGATCTCTTCAAAAGATCCATCATCCAGCAATAAATGCACCCGTTCACGGGCGGTGAGTTTTCCTTTTTTATGTTGTGTATCTATACGGGGTTGTCCACCACCCATGCTGCCTTCCTGCAGCTTTTCTTTTAATGTATCTGTTTTCGATTTCATGATTGTCTTTTTAATGCTTCAAAACGGATCAGGCCAGCCGGCTTTTCCAATTGCTTTTTATTGGCTCTGCCATTTTGATTTCCTTCTTTGATGCAAGCCAGTATTTCAAAGCCACCAAAGCCGCTATACGGGCCTTTTCCCGTTGGGCATCTTTTATTTTTTCCGGGGAATAGTATTGTTTTACAAAATTGGTATCGAAGTGCCCCGAGATAAAGGCTTCATGATTCATTACAAAAGTGCCAAATGATAAAGTGGTGGCAACTCCTTCAATGTGATAACCTGCGATGGCGGTTTTCATGAGCTGGATGGCTTCTGTACGATTGTTGGCATGCACCACCAGTTTGGCGATCATGGGATCGTAATTGATCGGGATATCCATACCTTCTACATACCCGGCATCAACCCTGATGTTATCTCCTGATGGTTCCCGGTAACGAATTAGTTTTCCCACAGACGGCAGAAAATTATTCAGCGGATCTTCGGCGCATACCCTTAATTCAATGGCATGTCCATGTATTTTCAGATCTTCCTGTGTAAAGCTCAGTGATTCTCCCCTCGCCACCCGGATCTGTTGTTCCACCAGGTCGAGTCCCGTGATGTACTCACTAACGGGATGCTCTACCTGCAGCCGCGTATTCATTTCTAAAAAATAAAAATTCAGTTTATCATCCATCAGGAATTCAACGGTACCAGCGCCAATGTATTGGCAGGATTTGGCAACCATAACGGCCGCATCACCCATCTGTTTGCGTATCTCAGGAGTTAAAATAGAAGAAGGAGATTCTTCCACAACTTTCTGGTGACGACGTTGAATGCTGCATTCGCGTTCGAACAGGTGAACGGTATTGCCTTGCTTATCGGCCAATACCTGTATTTCGATATGACGTGGCGACGATACAAATTTTTCAATGAAAACCGAACCATCTCCAAATGAAGACATGGCTTCACTAATGGCCCGTTGCATCTGTTCTTCAAATTCGGCTTCTTTTTCCACTACCCGCATGCCTTTACCACCACCGCCTGCAGAGGCTTTGATCAGGATGGGGTATCCTACTTTTGCAGCCACTTTCTTGGCTTCCGCGATATCATCAATGGCTTTGTCAACACCCGGCACCATGGGAATATTGTATTTTTTAACGCAATCCTTGGCAGCCAACTTCGATCCCATGATGCGCATGGAAGCCGGGCTGGGGCCGATGAAATTGATGCCAGCGTCTTCTACCTTTTGGGCAAACTCGGCGTTCTCGCTCAAAAATCCATAACCCGGATGAATGCCATCTACACCTAACTGTTTGGCATACCCGATGATGGCATCGCCATTCAGGTAGGATTGGTTGCTGGGTGCGGGGCCCAGGCATACGGCCTCATCGGCAAACAACACATGTGGTGCGTGGCGATCGGCCTCTGAAAAAACGGCCACGGTAGAAATGCCCATACGCCGGATCGTTTTCATGATCCTGAGGGCGATCTCACCGCGGTTGGCGACTAATATTTTGTTCATGACGGAGAATTTGAGGATGTTAGAATGATGCTGGATACTTGATACTGGATGCTGGAAGGATTATTCCAACTCGATGAGCACTTGTCCCTTGTCTACGGCCTGTCCTTTTTTGACAAGGATTTTTTTAATAGTCGCAATGGAAGGAATATTGATGCTGTTTTCCATTTTCATGGCTTCGAGGATGAGCATTTTATCGCCGGCGGCTACATCCTGTCCTTCTGAAACAGATATTTCCAATACCAATCCTGGCATGGGTGCTTTGATTTCTTTGATTTGCTTTTCCGTTATTACACCAAATCCCATTTTATCGAGCATCTGGTCTAAAGGATCTTTTATCGAGAGGTTAAAAATATCGCCCTGCAATAATACCCTTAGTTTTTTAGCAGGAATATCGGCCTCTTCTATCGTTACCTCGTAAGAGCGATGGCCACTGAGCACATGATATACAGTATCTGAAACCTGGATGCAATCTGTTTCATCGATCTCTTTTTGATCGAAATTGAAAATATGGTCGCCCGAAATCACCTGGTAAGTTTGGGAATGATCATTCATGGTTAATAAGTTTGGTTGATTTACCAGGTTTGGATCTTTCAGTTTAACGAAATACCTGGCTATTCAGGTTCACAATTTAAAACAAATGAATATACCATGCGTATCAAAATTTATGATAGCGAATTCACATGAATACCTGGTTGTATTTCTTTGCAATTCGGCAATGTTCTAAAAAAAATGTCCCGCTAATTAGCAGGACATTTTTCAGATCTTTATTTGAGAAACTAATTAACCTGTATACTTAATTGACAGGTGGATGTTGTTCCAGTTCCCTGCGGAGTAAATGTGTAAAGTCCTGCTGCGGTAGGCGTTCCTGATCCGGTTATGAATATGGTTTGAACCCCTGTTGAAGTGAATACGCCGGAGCCTAAAAAGCTAAA
>JAKQKY010000390.1 GCA_029560415.1 Bacteroidota bacterium
GTCACTCTGCCGGTGGTGATGATCCTGCTGGATTACTGGCCTCTGAAACGCTTCGAATCCAACAAAAACAACCCCTGGCTATGGCAACTCAAAGAAAAATGGCCCCTCTTTGTCCTCTCCGCGGTCTTTTCCATGATTACCATTTATACTCAATCCAATGCATCCGCGAAAGATTTTCCGTTCGGCCACCGGATTGCCAACGCTCTAATTTCATTTGTTGCGTATCTGGAGAAAACCTTCTGGCCGCATGAACTGGCTGTTTTTTACCCGTTCCCCCATCACATTCCGGTCTGGCAGATCATCGGTTCCTTTGCGTTGATTATCTTTATCAGTACCATCGCCATCATAACCCTCAAACGTTTATCGTATCTTCTGACAGGATGGTTGTGGTACACCATAGCAATCCTGCCGGTTGTCGGTATCATTCAGTCCGGAGAACAGGCCATGGCCGACCGCTACCATTATCTGCCGTCCATCGGTATTGCCGTTATAATCGCATGGGGATTGTCTGATTTGATAAAAAGCGGAATGCTCCGCAGAAGTATTTTATTGCCGGCGGCAATTTTCTTTCTAGCCATGATTTCAGCCATGACATGGCATCAATGCCGCCAATGGGAAAACAGCATAACGCTCTGCAAGCATACCTTGCAGGTTACCAGAAACAATTATTTAGCCCATCATGTGCTTGCATACACACTGTTTACAGAAGGCAAAACAGAGGAAACCATCGCTCATTTTAGTGCAGCCATCCGTCTGAATTCTGATTATGCAATTGCTTACAAGGCCAGGGGACTCTGCTATTTTAAAATCGGGCAATATGAAAATGCGGTGATGGATTTCAATGAAGCCATCAAACGCAAATCCGGTGACGCCCTGATTTACCATATAAGAGGAACTTCCAACTTCAAACTCGGCCATAAACAGGAAGCCCTTGCAGATTACAGTAAGGCTCTTCACCTGAAAAATGATTATGCGGAAGTTTACAACGATCGGGCCTTTATTTATCTAAATCAAGGCAATGAAGAGTTGGGGTGTCATGATGCACGAAAAGGATGTGCATTGGAAGATTGCAGAATATTGAACGAAGCACAAAAAAGAGGATTCTGCCGCTAACCCCAAGCCATATTCC
>JAKQKY010000413.1 GCA_029560415.1 Bacteroidota bacterium
CATATAAAGATTTATTGATTTGGTTAAACGGCAGCATCTGTTCCGTTCAAATCCAGTATTTTGCGTCAAATTACTGAATAAAGGTTTATGACGGGAAATAAAAAATTACAGGTCTGGTATCCATTACTCTTCTCCCTGGTATTGATAGCAGGTATGTTTCTTGGTTTTAAACTGGGTGACCGGGCCGGAAATGGCAAAGGATTGTTTGCCGGCAATAAACGAAGCAGTTTGCAGGAAGCCATGGACCTGATCCGTATGCGCTATGTAGATTCTGTGAATACAGACTCCCTGGAAGGACACGCCATACAGGACATGATGAATGAACTGGACCCACATTCCGTGTACCTCCCTCCGGTTGATCTAAAAGAAGCCAATGAAGAACTGGCAGGTAATTTTGATGGAATTGGGGTCGAATTCAATATTTTCAGTGATACGGTAAATGTAGTTTATGTTTTTCCGGGTGGCCCCAGTGAAAAAGCAGGATTACAAATTGGAGATAAAATACTGAAAGTGAATGACTCAAGTCTTACACATCAAAATTTTACTGTAGCAAATATTAAAACCCTGATCCGTGGTCCGAAAGGCTCTACCGCCAGACTCCAGGTCTTAAGGGCTGCTAAAACAATTCCGGTCGATGTCACGCGGGGCAAAATTCCGGTTTCCTCCGTGGATGCGGCATATATGATCGATCAGACAACCGGATATATAAAACTCAGCAAGTTTTCTGAAACCAGTTATGAGGAATTCATGCAGAACATGGAAATGCTTCAAAAACAAGGGCTGAAAAGCCTGGTTTTTGATCTCCGGGGTAATGGTGGCGGCTTTATGAATGAAGCTGTGGATATCGCCGATGAATTCCTGGATGGCGATAAACTGATTGTCTATACCGAAGGGGTGAATAGCAAAAAAAGGGAGTACCGGTGTAAGCGGCCCGGACTTTTTGAATCCGGCAAACTGGTATTACTGGTGAATGAAACTTCTGCCAGTGCCAGTGAAGTGCTGGCCGGGGCCTTGCAGGATTGGTGCCGGGCCACTATAGTGGGTCGCCGCACATTCGGAAAAGGACTGGTGCAGGAGCAATACCAGCTGCGCGACGGTTCTGCAATCCGGCTGACAATCGCGCGGTATTATACACCCCTCGGCCGCAGTATTCAACGATCTTACGAGAAAGGAAAGAAAGTATATATGGATGACCTGTGGGAGCGGTTCAACAATGGTGAACTGGTTTCGGAAGATTCCATGAAAAATCATAATAGTAAAAACTTCACCACCAATTGCAACGATACGTTATATGGCGGCGGAGGCATCAGCCCATCTGTGTTTATTCCCGTGGATACCTCCCGTGCCCAGCACCAGGCTAACCGGATGGCTGTTACGGTGAATGTCAGCAACTACGTTTATAATTATTACCTGCAGCATAAATCAGAAGTGGAAAAGTATAAGACCGCAACAGATTTCGCAAATGGCTTTATCCAGAACGATCAGTTATGGAACGGGTTGATCCAATATACCGTTTCGGACTCTATAAAACCAGGCAACCTGGCCGGCAAAGAAAAAGAACTGGTGCTGCAGCAATTAAAAGCCCTTCTGGCCCGCTATCGCTGGAGAAACAGCGGCTTTTACCAGGTGTTGAATAGCGGAGATGCGATGGTGCTGAAGGCGCTGGAGGAGGTGAAGAAAGGTTGACAGGTTGAAAAGTTGAAAGGTTAAAAGGTTGACAGGTTTATAAGGATGGGCTGTTCCTTGTTAACTTGTTAACCTTTTAACCTGTTAACCTGCATTTAGTTACAACTTATCCTTGTTTTCATCCCACCACTGCTTTTCGATTTTGTAGGAGCCAAATAATCCAAGGCCTCCGCCAATCGCAATCAAGGCAAAATAGATCGGTGCATTATGATCACTGTCATAATTTGCTTTCATTGAATGAACCAGCACATACTGATCAAGAATATAGGCCAGGAACAGACCCACCCCTGCTCCAATCAGCAATAATGCCCATTTCAGGTTTTTATAGGGTGCCGGGCGATCCGCATGCTCACGTGGATTCATATTTTTTTCAATCATGGCCAGGTTCTGGCGGGTTTTGAGGTAGGCAATACCAAAGATCATGGCAAATCCGCCTGCGAACATCACTACGGGTACTAATACTTCTGCTCCGTTCATAGTTGTAAGTTTTATGTTTTTTTTAATCGCTTGTTAGCTATGACTCCTTCCGTTTTGTTCCGGTTACAGGCCGGTAGAAGTTTTTTGTAACAGTTTACAAAATATCAGACCACAGCCGGCCACGACAGGTTACAGTCTTTCCGTAACTTTCTATTTCAAACGGGGGCATTATATATTAATATCCAACATTGTAACCTGAACACCCCTGTTGCTGTCTTATTACCAGATGTCAGCCGGACAAAATGATAATGAACTCATTAGCAAAGTTTTGCGGGGAGACCACCTGGCTTATGCCGGTTTGGTGAACCGTTACCAGAACTATGTTTTTACGCTTACGCTGCGCCTGGTGAAGAACCGGGAGGAAGCAGAGGAAGTGGCCCAGGACGTATTTATAAAGGCCTATAAATACCTGGCGGATTTCAGGGGTGATTCAAAATTCAGCACCTGGCTCTATACGATCGTGAATAATACCTGTATCAGTTTTCTGCGAAAGAAGAAACTGATCATTCATTCCCTGGATGATGAGCGGGTTTTTGCAAAGGCAGATAACCAGGATGCGGGATTCAGGGCAGACGGGGTGGAGCAGAAATCAAGACATGTGATGGTCGGGGAAGCGATCAGCCGGCTCAAACCGGATGATGCATCGATTATCACCCTGTTTTATAAAAATGAACAAAGCCTGGAAGAAATTGCCCAGGTATTGGGACTGGAAGTGAATACAGCCAAAGTGCGGCTACACCGGGCAAGGGCCAGGTTGAAAGAACTGATGGAAACACATTATGCACATGAAGTAAAAGACTTAAATTGAACCATTATGAATACGCAACAGAGTATGGAAGAACGGTTGTGGGAATATATTGATGGCACCGCAACTAAAGAGGACCGGCTGCGGATTGAAACACTATTGCAATCACAGGCCGAATGGAAAGAAAAATACAGCGAACTGCTGGAAATAAATCAACTGCTGCATTCGTCTGAGCTGGATGCCCCCTCCCTACGGTTCAGCAAAAATATTATGGAGGAAATCACCCGGTTGCAGATTGCACCGGCTACCAAATCCTATATAAACAAAAAGATCATCTGGGGCATCGGCATTTTTTTTATCACTTTAATTGTAGCCATCTTGGGATATGGTTTCAGCCAGATGGATTGGACCACCACCGGCAAGAGCAGTTTCCCTGAACAACTCAGTAAAATAGATACTTCAAGGTTTTTCAATAATGACCTGATTAATGTTTTTATGATGATCAATGTGCTTTTGGGATTGGTTTTGCTGGACAACTACTTTAGCAATAAACGAAAACAATTCAGAAAAGAAGCTTGATGACAACTGTTCATTAAGTCCGGCAACCCCTCCTGGTACCAGGAGGGGCTTTTTATTTGTTTTAACTAACAGCTGTTAATGATACAGGCCTAAAAACCTACCTTTGTCCATAGAAAAAACCAATGATGGATATAAAAAATAATATTCTTGAAACGATCGGGAACACCCCTCTGATCCGTTTAAATAAAATCACCCGTGAAATCCCGGCAACTGTATTGGCTAAAGTGGATTATTTCAATCCCGGGAACTCCATTAAAGACCGCATGGCCCTGAAGATGGTGGAGGTAGCCGAACAGGAAGGAAAACTGAAACCAGGTGGTACGATTATCGAAGGCACCAGTGGTAATACCGGAATGGGACTGGCACTGGCAGCGGTGGTTAAGGGCTATAAATGTATTTTCGTTACCACAGACAAGCAATCCAAAGAAAAGGCGGATATCCTGAAAGCCGTAGGTGCCGAAGTGATTGTTTGCCCGACCAATGTTTTACCCGAAGATCCCCGCAGTTATTACAGTGTGGCAGCCCGGCTGGCAAAGGAAGTACCCAACTCCTTTCACATGAACCAGTATGACAACCTGGCGAACCGGCTGGCACATTATGAAACTACCGGTCCGGAAATCTGGAAACAAACAGATGGAAAGATCACCCACCTGGTTTGTACGGCGGGTACGGGCGGCACCATTACCGGTACAGCTCAATACCTGAAAGAAAAAAATCCCGCGATACAGATCTGGGCCATCGATGTCTATGGTTCACTGCTCACCAAATATTTCCGGACAGGTGAGATCGATATGAATGAAGTACATCCGTATATCAGTGAAGGATTCGGAGAAGATTTTGTCCCGAAGAATTATGATATGAGTGTGATTGATTATTTCGAACAGGTAACGGATAAAGACGGCGCCGTAATGGCCAGAAGACTGGCGAAGGAAGAAGGCTTGTTCTGTGGTTATAGTGCCGGCAGTTGTATACAAGGATTAATGCAGCTGAAAAACAAATTAACCAAAGATGATCTTGTTGTTTGCATCTTTCACGATCATGGCAGCCGCTATGTTGGTAAGATCTACAACGATCAATGGATGATCGAACGTGGATTCCTCGATGTGAAAACATTCAAGGATGTGGTGAGTGCGAGAGGTACGAAAAGACTGATCACTGTAGAGCCGTCACAAACGGTTGCCGCGGCAGTGGAACTGATGAAGAAGTATGACATCGAACAAATACCGGTGATCAATGAATCAGGACCTGTAGGGGCCATCAGCGAAGGTGGTTTATTCCAGAAAATATTTGATAATCCGGAAATAAAGAACGCTACCGTTGCTGAAGTGCTGGAACCTTCTTTCCCTTTAGTGGCTTTTGATACACCGGTTGAACGATTAAGTCATCTGATTAACAAAGAAAACGGGGCCGTGCTGGCAAAAGACGAGGCCGGCAGCTACCATATAGTAACGAAATACGATGTGATTCAGTCACTTGGTAACTGACACAATAAACAAAAAGTGCCAGTTTCCTTAAAAAGGAACGGCCCGCCATTCACTTTAAATAAGCTCCATAATAAACTGAATATAAATATTTTAAATAAATAAAAAGGCCCCGTCAATCAATTGACGGGGCCTTTTTATCGTATATCTACGTGTGAATAACTTGTGAAAATGCGTGATTCGGATATGATGACTTTACGATAAAAACGGTAAAAAATGTCGTAAAAAAATGAGGTTATTTTGCTCTGTTTTGTGAATGAAATGCCAATTACTTTTGTATCAGAAGTTGATTGATATCGTATCAATCTTTTGTCAAAGTCCAATATCCAAAATTAGAAGAACCGTCCAAAAACTAACAAAACCCAATCCTTAGAAAAACCAGACAATTAAAAATCCAGTATCGGTCAACTTCTTTTTTTTTACTTTAAGCGCTTTTTGAAAATACCGTTTGAGATCCAATCCCGACTGAAAACCGACAGATCCATTTCTGACGAAAA
>JAKQKY010000452.1 GCA_029560415.1 Bacteroidota bacterium
GATACAACGGCAACGCATGACCGAAAAGATTCTTATCCTTATTCGGCCATTTCTGCATTTGCCCTGCACCCGGTTTTCCTGAATATCCAGAAACTGGCCATTGCCGCTTCCCTTGAATTTTCCGACAGCCTGCTCCAGGAAGTAAAAGACCTGAATGAACTGCCTCAATTGGATTATGATTCCGTGATCAGCATTAAGGAAAAGGCCATCCGCTTATTGTATGAAAAGGATAAACATTCTTTTAAAGATGATTTTGCTTATTTTGATTTCTTCGATCTGAACCGTCATTGGCTGGTTCCTTATGCTGCATTTTGTTTCCTGCGGGATAAATACAATACCGCCGATTTCACCCAATGGAAGGAGCACCAGCAATTTGATGAAGATGCCATCCAGGAATTTGTGAGTCCCGATAAGCCACATTACGACGATATTGCCATTCATTATTTTACGCAATATCACCTGCACCTTCAATTGATCGATGCTGTTGAATACGCCCATAAGAACGGTGTCATCATCAAAGGTGATCTGCCGATTGGGGTAGGTCGCTTCAGTGTAGATACCTGGATGCACCCGCACCTGTTTCATATGGACATGCAGGCTGGCGCACCTCCGGATGCTTTTACCGTTAAAGGACAGAACTGGAGCTTCCCAACCTATAATTGGGAACTGATGCAACACGATGATTATGCGTGGTGGCGTCAGCGTATGGAGCATATGACCAATTATTTTGATGCCATCCGCATCGATCATGTGCTGGGATTCTTCAGGATCTGGAGCATTCCTATGTATGCCATCGATGGAATTTTCGGCAGGTTCATGCCAGCCTACCCGTTAAGCATAAACGATTTTGAAAGGGCAGGCATTTCATTCAATGAAGACCGTCTTTGCAATCCATATTTCACCGACGATATCATTAACAGCACTTTTGGCGAACACGCCACCTGGGTTAAGGAGAACGTACTTGAAGGAGGCCGTATCCGTGATACATTTAACACCCAGCAAAAAGTTGCAGCCTATTTTGTAAAGCATCCCGAAAAGAGCAATGTGCAACAAGGGTTGTTTGACCTGTTGTGCAATGTAGTGTTGCTGAAAGATGAAAACAAGGCCCATGCTTATCACTTCAGGATCAGTATGCAGTCTACCAGTTCTTACCAGCACATGGCTACACATGATCAGCATTTATTGAATGAGCTATATCGTCAATACTTTTTTGAAAATCAAAATGATCTCTGGTATCATGAAGCCCAGGGCAAACTCGATGCTATACAGAAAGGAACCAATATGTTGATCTGTGCCGAGGATCTTGGCATGGTTCCCGAAATGGTTGAAGATGTATTGAAGAACCGGGAAATCCTTTCGTTACAGGTACAACGGATGCCCAAAACATCAGAGGATCAATATACACATCCCAAAAATGCGTCTTATCTCACCGTGGTCACTCCATCAACCCACGACATGAGTACGCTGCGGGAATGGTGGGAAGAAGACAAGAACGGTATTCAATCTTTTTACAATCATTTCCTGGGCCAGCAAGGTACAGCACCTTATTATTGCGAACCCTGGATCAGCCGGGAGATCATCGCACAACATATGCATTCACCTGCTATGTGGGCTGTATTCCTTTTGCAGGACCTGATGGCGATGGACGATCACATCCGTCGTGAGAATCCGGCAGACGAGCGGATCAACATTCCTGCAAACCCTAATCACTACTGGAATTACCGGATGCACATAACGCTTGAACATTTACTGGAACAGGAGACATTTTCAGAAAGCCTGATGAAGATGGTAAAAGATACAGGCCGCTAAATGAACACATGAAAGTTTCCTACAAAACATTTGAGTTGCCTTTCCGGGATCCATTTACCATTTCCAAAGGAACTAAAACCCATCAGCCAACGTTGATCGTTGAACTGGAATATTTCGGCTTTACCGGTTATGGTGAAGCACCGGCCATCAGTTATTATCATATACCGGTTGAGAAAATGATCGCAGACCTGGAAGCGAAAAAAATGTTCGTTGAAAAATTTTCCTTCTCCGATCCTGAACGATACTGGCATTACCTTCATCATTTATTTCCGCAAAATTCCTTTTTGGTTTGTGCGCTGGATATGGCGGGTTGGGACCTGCACGGTAAAATGAAACGAAAACCGCTGCACCAGTTGTGGAACCTCGATATCAACAATGCGCCGGTAACTGATTATACGATCGGATTGGCCGATACTGAGACTATGATAAAAAAGATGAAGGAAAAACCCTGGCCCATTTATAAGATTAAAGTAGGTGTGGATGGCGACGTGGAAACGGTGGCAGCCTTACGGCAACATACAAACGCAGTTTTCAGGGTAGATGCCAATGCGGGCTGGACACTCGAAGAGGCGTTGCAAAAAATTCCCTTGCTGAAGGAACTTGGTGTAGAAATGGTTGAACAGCCCCTTGCCAAAGACAATTGGGAAGGCATGAAAGTATTATATGAACAATCGGTATTACCATTGTTCGCCGATGAATCCTGTGTGAAGGAATCTGATGTACTGGCATGCCCAGGTCATTTTCATGGCATCAACATCAAACTTACCAAATGCAGTGGCATCACACCCGCCAGGCGAATGATTGCCAAAGCAAAGGAACTGGGTTTGCAGGTGATGATCGGTTGTATGAATGAAAGTTCGGTAGGTTCAGCTGCCATTGCTCAATTGGCTCCACTGGTCGATTACATAGACATGGATGGTCCATTGTTATTAGCGGAAGATACCGCAACCGGGCTAACGTTTGAGGATGGACGCATTATTTATAACAACGAGCCGGGATTGGGCATACAGGTTAATGCCTTTGGCTGATCATTCTCCCAGTAATTTTCTTTTCTGTGAAATATATTCTTCCTGTGAAATGGCTCCTTTCTGAAGCAGCTCAAATAATTTGTGTAATTCATCCGCCACAAGTGTTGTGGACACGCCTGTAGTCCTGCTTTGATCTGCAATCGCTTTGGCCAGTTGTTGTGTCTGGTGACTCACCTGCATTTTCTTATAGGATTCCTGTGCATGGGTGATGGTATCTTTTAATTTTTTCGGATGATGGATCATCTGGTAACTGGTTTCTCCCATCTCTGCAGCAGTTTGAATATCTACATTGCCGAAACCAAAGACTCGTCCCCAGAATGATTGTTCATATTCTATGTTGTTGATCTTATCGAGCGGACTTTCCTTCGCATACCTGGTAAAAAATCCACCTTCATCAATCACCCGCAGGTTGGTAACGGCCCAGATATTATGTACCCAGATGAAATAAGCTATCAGCGGATAGACTGCTACGATCAAAATGATCACGAGCGCAGTGGAGGCCGTAAAGAAAATGGCCGACAACACCGATACAATGATCCAAATTAAAAAAGGCATCACCAGTTTTAACCAGTGATGCCGTATGATCAATAAAATATTTTCGTCTTGTTTCAATGATGTTCTCATACTACGCAAGATAAAAATAAGCTGCGGAATCTGAACGAACTTTTACCAGATGCGTACCCTCAGGCTATCTGGCCTGTACATCGCATCGCCTGGCTTCACCGAAAATGTGCTGTAAAATTCATCAACATCTACAAATGGTCCGTTTACACGGTATTTTGCAGGAGAGTGCACATCGGTGAGTAACCTGCTTCGAAGTTGTTCTTCCCTGGTATGACCCAGCCAGCCAAGTGAATAGCCGAGGAAATAACGTTGCATTGGCGTAAGGTTGCTGATGGGTTTGTTTTCTTTATACTGGGTTGTTTTTTTGAAAGCTTCAATACCCAACAGAATACCACCCAGGTCGGCAATATTTTCTCCCAATGTTGCTTTACCATTGATATGATAACCTTTGATGGGTTCGAAATCATCGAATTGTTTTACCATCACAGCGGCTTTTTTGGTAAAGGCTTCTTCATCTGTTTTGGTCCACCAGCTTACCAGGTTTCCTTTTTCATCAAACTGGCGGCCTTCGTCATCGAAGCCATGTGTGATCTCATGACCAATGGTACTGGCGCCACCGTATCCGTAAACCACGGCATCATCCAGTTCTTCATCCCTGTAACCAGGTACGGTGAAGATGCCGGCAGGTAATACGATCTCGTTGTTACTTGGGTTATAATAGGCATTGTATGTTTGCGGTGTCATGTCCCATTCATCACGGTCAACCGGTTTGCCCAGTTTGTTGAATTGATAGTTGTGCCAGAAAACATTGGCATTCATGTAATTTTTTGCCAGGCTCTCCCTGCTGATCGACAGTGAAGAAAAATCTTTCCATTTTTCAGGATAGCCAACCTTGCTTTTAATGGTTGCTAATTTAGTGTACGCTTTCTGTTTAGTGCTATCACTCATCCACGTTAGTTTGGCGATCCTGTCTTTCAAAGCTTCACGGATGGCTTCCACCATATCGGTATATCTTTTTTTAGCCTTTTCATTGAAAAATTCTTTTACATACAACTGGCCGAGCATTTCTCCCATGGCGCCTTCTTCCATCTGGATGGCTCTTTTCCAGCGTGGTTTTCTTTCTTTGGCGCCGCTGAATAATTTATTGAAATTAAAAGCCTGGTTTCCATATGCATCCGGTAATACGCCGGCCATATCGTTTAGCAGGTTGAAACGGATGTATTGTTTCCAAACATCGATCGGCGTTGCGCTGAGGGCTGTATTCAATGCATTAAAAAATTCTGGTTGTCCAACGATCACAGAATCTACCGAGTTTACGCCTGTGTTTTTCAGGTAGTTCACCCAATCAACCGATCCGGCCATTTTGCCCAGGTCGGTGATGGCCATTTTATTATAATTCTTGTAAGGATCACGCAGGTCTTCAATTTTACGGGAAGCTGTGGCGAGTTTGGTTTCCAGCGCCAGGATGTTCTTTGCAGCGGCTGTAGCTTTAGCAGTGTCTTCACCGGCCATCGAAAGCATTTTGCTGATGTGCTTCGTGTATTCGTTCCTGATATGAATGGTTGCAGAATCATTTTTGAAATAATATTCTCTTTCCGGTAAAGTGATGCCGCCTTGCCATAACTGGTAGGCCATCAAATCACTTTTCTTTGCATCCTGTGATACGAAATCACTGAAGAGGGTAGAAGATCCCAGTTTTTTTAGTTCGGCTACGGTGCTCAGCATCGTTGGGATGTCCGTAATGGCATTCACTTTATCCAGTAAAGGTTGAATGGGTTTCAATCCATCCGCTTCTATCTTGGCACTGTCCATGGCCATTGTCCAGAAGTCACCTATCTTCTGATCATTGGATCCTGCAGCAGCTTTTGAAGCGGCAGCTTTTTCACTGATCTCGCGAAGCCTTTTCAGGTTTTCTTCAATCACTAAATTACCAATGCCCCAGCTCGATTGCTCGCCCGGGATAGGGTTTTTCTTTATCCATCCGCCATTGGCATACTGGAAGAAATCTTCTCCTGGTTTTACAGTTGAATCTATGTTTACCGCCAATACATCGGGTTTGGCTGCTTCAGCTTTCTTTGCTTCCTGGTTGCAGGCCATTAGTCCGCAACAGGCAACGAAAAGCCAGTTCAATTTATTCATATAAAGATTATTTCAGCTAAAAGTATGGAATGATTTGAAGTCATAAAAAATAATTTGATGGAAGGCTGATTTTAGACTCAATTATCCGATTTTCGTGGCTATGACTCCAGAAAGAAATAACCGGCTCAATGAGGTACTCAGTAAAAGACAACCATCCATTACGGTTGTGTTGGAAAATGTTTCCGATCCGCATAATATTTCTGCGGTTATGCGTACTTGTGATGCCATTGGTATACAGGACATTTATGTATTGAATACATCCATTGCAAAGCATAAAAAATGGGGTGCCAAGAGCAGTTCCAGCGCTGCCAAATGGCTTACGGTGCACCAGTTCACAGATACACAAGCATGTTTCGAAAGCCTGCGGAAGCGGTATTCGAAAATTTATACTACTCATCTCAGCAGCGATGCAGTAGACCTTTATGAACTCGACCTCACCGAATCAGTTGCACTCGTTTTTGGCAATGAACACAGTGGCGTTAGTGAAGAACTCATCTCGCTGGCAGATGGAAATTTCATCATCCCGCAAGTTGGCATCATAAAATCGTTGAATATTTCGGTTGCCTGTGCGGTGAGTTTATATGAAGCTTTCAGGCAAAAGCGGAATGCAGGGCATTACGATCAACCCCAGATCACCGGGGAGCCCCTGAACCAATTGAAAACAGAATGGGGGTTTTTAGCCGACGATTAACCTGCAAGGAATTCTCCAATGCCTTACCTATAGCGACGTTTTCCCGGTAAACAGTTTCCAGGCCAGTACCTTTAAAATTCATGCGGCTTCATTGGTATATACTACATCATCATGTATCTTTAAGTAACAGAAATACATAAAATGAGATACCCAGAAAAATGGCTGGCATGCCTGATAGGTGCAAGCCTGGTGATGGCATTGTCTTTTTGCAGTGGAGTTGGCGGAAAAAGCCGCTTCCCCGACACGCCGATGTATAACCTTTCATCTCCCACGATAATCAATCTTCCTGAAGAGTTGGATGAAATTTCGGGGATCGCCTATTATCCAAAAGATACCAGTGTTTTTGCCATAGTGGATGAAGAAGGATTTTTATTTAAAATTCCCATTAAGAACCCACCGGCATTCAGAAAATGGCGATTTGATAAGAAAGGTGATTTCGAAGACCTGGTTTTAAAAGACAGTGTATTTTATGCATTGGTAAGCAATGGAGATATTGAATCTATTCATTTTTCAGGGGATTCGATCTTTACAGAAACCACTGATTTTGCAAGTGGTGGAAAAAGTACCAACGAATTTGAAAGTCTTTACCTCGATGAAAAAACCAATAGCCTGGTATTGGTATGTAAGGAGTGTGAGGCCGATTCGAAAAAAACCATCAGCATGTATGCTTACGGGTTAGCAGACTCTATTAAGAATTATCGTCCGTTTGATGTGATTGACGCGGTTCCTATTGCAGTGGAAATGCTGAAAGAAAAGATACATATCAAACCATCGTCTATTGCCATGAATCCGATAACAAACGAATTGTATATGCTGTCGTCGTTGCATCATGCATTGATCATCCTGGGTGAAAAAGGGAAGTTTAAAAAGTTATACATGTTAGATCCTTCCATTTACAAACAGGCAGAAGGAATTGCGTTTACACCTGCGGGTGATTTGCTCATTAGCAATGAACGGGCTGAAATCGGATTTCCAACCTTACTGGTCATAAAAAACAAATTGAAATGAATATGAACAGGAAAGTTTGGATATGTGTAATGACCATGTTAATCTGTTCGTTGTCGTATGCACAAGACAGCCTGCAGGCCACCATCGTGTTAATTGGCGATGCCGGGCAGTTGACCGGGGGGCGACACCCCGTTGTGAATGCAGTTAGGCAACATGTGCCCATGAATAAGAAAACAACGATCGTATACCTCGGAGATAACCTGTATAAAGTTGGATTGCCGGATAATTCGGTACCCAATTTTGCCATCGCCAAGGCAGCATTAGATTCACAGATACATATCGCTGGTAAAAATCCGGTTAACATATTTTTTATTCCGGGTAATCACGATTGGGCCAATGGTAAAAGCAAAGGATATCAATCGATCCTGCGGGTTCAGTCTTATATCGATCAGCTGGGAAATAAAAATGTACGCATGTTTCCGAGAGATGGCTGCCCGGGACCTGAGGCTGTATCTATTACCGATGATATTACCCTTGTGATGATGGATTCGCAATGGTGGATTCATGACAATGATAAACCGGGAATTGAATCGGATTGTCCAACAAAAACCCAGGCTGAAGTTTTGGTTCAGCTAGAAGATATTCTTTCAAAGAATGATTCAAAACTGGTAATACTGGCCATGCACCATCCTTTTCGTACTTATGGCCAGCATGGAGGATATTTCACTTTGAAACAGCACATTTTTCCATTTACTGATGCAAAGCCAAATCTTTATATCCCTTTGCCGGTGCTCGGTTCAATTTATCCCCTGACCAGGGCCGTTTTTGGCACTTCACAGGATCTGAAACATCCTTTATACCAACGAATGATCACGTCCATTGAATCGGTGGTGAAAGGTCATCCGAATGTGATCTTTGTGTCTGGTCATGAACATACCCTGCAATTGATCAAAGACAGCGGATATCATTATATCGTAAGTGGTAGTGGCAGTAAAACTTCCAGGGTTTCAAAGAGCAGTCATACCATGTTTGCCTCCCCTGAAAATGGTTATGTAACATTGGAGGTTTCGAAGAAGAAAAATGTGGTAGCAAATTATTTTACCGTAAAGGGTGACACTATCAGTAAAGCATACACGCAGGGGATCATGCATTTTTCTAAACCGCCTGCAGAGAAGCAAGACAGCCTGCGTGAGGTTGATTATACCCTTGGCGACAAAGTGGTGATATCTGCCAGTGACCAGTACAAATATCCAAATGGGTTCCGGAAATTTGTCCTGGGAAGCAATTACCGCAAGGAGTGGGGCACTCCCATTGAAATGAAAACATTTCACATAAAAGAAGAGCGGGGTGGATTTACCATCAAAAGTCTTGGAGGGGGGAAACAAACCAAATCGTTAAAACTGGTCGACAAAAATGGTCATGAATGGGTATTGCGTACGGTAGATAAAGATCCGGAAAAGGCACTTCCTTCTAATCTCAGGGGAACCGTTGCACAAAAAATTGTGCAGGATATGATATCGGCCAGTCATCCGTATTCTTTGCTGGTAGTACCCGACCTGGCCAGGGCTGTGGACATTTATACACCTGAACCTGAATTCTTTTTTGTTCCGGATGACCCGGCTTTTGGATACTACAGGCCCTTGTTTGCAAATACAGTTTGCATCCTTGAAGACAGGGAGCCGGCATCAAACATAAGCGAATCTAAAAGTACCGGCAAGATTCTGGATAAAATGCTCGACGACAATGAGCATCATGTAGATCAGCAACAGGTATTAAGAGCCCGCCTGCTCGACATGCTGATCGGTGATTTTGATCGGCATGCAGATCAGTGGAGATGGGGCACAACAGATACAGGTAAAGGAAAATTATATTTTGCCATACCCAAAGACCGCGACCAGGCCTTTTTTAATTCAGATGGGTTATTGCTTAAATACATTTCCCGTTTCCAGATGCCTTCCCTGGAGGGTTTTAAGAAAAGGCTGCACAATGTAAATGGCTTTAATGAAGTGGCCCGTGATTTCGACCGTGCATTCCTGAATGGACTTGATGAAGATGACTGGCGCTCAGTTGTTGATAGTTTTCAACAACACATCTCAAATGAAGTAATCCAGAAAGCGGTAAGTAAGTATCCCCGTGAGATCAAAGGCATGGATTCGGCTATAACGGTAGAAAAACTAGTGAGCAGGCGAGATGATATGATGAAACAGGCTATTCGGTATTACAAATTTATTTCTAAACAGGTAACCGTTACCGGTAGTAATAAAAGAGAATATTTTCATATCAGTGAACAGGATGGAAAACTTAACCTGACTGTATATAAGAAAGATTCAAAAACAGATTCTGCCACCGTAATGTATAAACGTGATTTTGATAACAGGTATACAAAGGAACTGCGTTTATTCGGACTCAACGGCGACGACAAGTTTGAGATAGATGCCAATGTTGATTCACGAATTAAAGTAAGAATAATAGGAGGCAAAGGCAGTGATAGTTTCTACCTGAAAGGGAATATGCGGAGCTTTGTTTATGATCTCAGAACTGAGAAGAACGGACTCATTAATATGCGCCGTGCCAATAAGGAATTTTCAGATAACCCTTCTGTATTGGAATACAAATACGCCGCTTATAAAAGCAATAAGTTTAACTACCCCTTGCTCAATATCGGTTTCAATGCAGAAGATAAACTCTTACTGGGTGTTGGTTTCAATATTACCACGCAGGGATTCAGGAAGGAACCTTTTGCCAGCAATCACCGTTTCAGTTCACTTTTTGCCATCAACAGGGGAGCATTCCAGGGAAAATATGAAGGTGTTTTTAACAGGGTCATCGGAAAGAATGACGTTATCGTTACCGGTACAGTGGTAAGTCCTACTTTAAATAATTTTTTCGGGTTTGGAAATGAAACCACCCTCAACAAAAGCCTGCCGATAACATATTACCGGGTTAGATTTAAATATGCCCAGGGCGAATTGTTGATGCGAAAAAGGATCAATGACATCCTCCATCTTTCCCTTGGAGCATCCTATTATCATTACTGGAATGATATCAACGATAACAAGAACCGGATCATCAATAACCCGGCTTTTACCGGCATTGATACCACCGGGTTATATGCACGTAAAAATTACCTCGGCGCTAAAATGAGGGTATACGTTAAGTATGTAAATAATGAGCTCTTTCCAACAAGAGGGATAACCTGGCTGAATGAATTCAGTGCATTGCAGGGTTTGAACCAGAACAGCAGGAACCATAACAGGATTCAGTCTGACATGACTATTTATGCAAGCATAAAAGATCCGGGAAAACTAATGGCTGTGTTCAGGCTGGGAGGCGGGCATATATTTTCAAAGGATTACGAGTATTTCCAGGCGATGTCTATCGGGACAAATAATTTTGTAAGGGGTTTTAGAAAGAACCGCTTTGCCGGAAAGTCGATGGCCTATGGCTCAACTGAATTAAGGTATAAACTTTTCACTTCTAAATCTTATATTTTACCGGGTGATGTTGGTGCTTTTGGATTTTATGATCTTGGTCGTGTATGGCAACCTGGTGAGTCTTCTTCTAAGTGGCATGCAGGGTATGGCGGAGGATTATATTTCGTTCCCTATCATCTCCTGATGATTTCAGCCGGGCTGGGGCTAACAGATGAGGGTAGTTTATTTAACTTTACAATAGGCACAAAATTCAATCTTACGTTTTAGCGAATGACAGATTATACAAATATTACCAGGGAGGCATCACAGTATGTTGAAAGCCTGTTTGAAGAAAGCAAACCGCTGAACCTTTTTTTTCATAATCTGCGCCACACCCAAACAGTAGTAGAACGATCAGAGGAAATCGGCCTGTTTTATAAGTTACCTGAAAAAGACATGATGTTGTTGTTGGTGGCGGCCTGGTTCCATGATACGGGATATCTTTTTGTAGAGCATGCCATTCATGAAGAAAAAAGTGTGGACCTCATGCTTGATTTTATCAAGCCGTTTCAATTGCCGGGTGACCTGGTAAACGAGATAGAAGGATGCATTCTAAGTACACGGATACCAAGAAATCCTAACGGAATGTTGCAGGAAATAATATGTGATGCAGACACCTATCATTTTGGAACTACTGAATTTCAACAAACAAACGTCCAGATATTTAAAGAATTGCAACATCAGAAACGATGCGAATTAACCCAATTGGCTTTTGATGAAACTGCAATGGATATGTTGAAGCATCATCATTTTTATACACGGTATTGTCGTGATTTGTTAAATCCTGGAAAAAAAACGAACATGAAAAAACTAAAGAAAAAAATAAAAAATGATGACTATAATGAAGAAACTGATCATGACGAGGAATTTTTAATTACCGAGAAAGACGGTACTACCAAGGGTATGCAAACAATGTTGCGCCTTACTTCTTCTAATCATATACAGTTGAGTGAAATGGCCGATAGTAAAGCCAATATACTTATTTCAGTGAATGCCATCATTATTTCGGTGATCCTTTCGGTATTGCTTCGGAAATTGCAAACCGATCCGTACCTGACCATTCCCACGATAGTATTCCTAACCTTTTCTGTGGTAACAATCGTAATATCAATACTGGCTACAAGACCTAAATTAAATACGGGAACTTTTGTTGAAGAGGATATTGTAAACAAAAAGACCAACCTGCTGTTTTTTGGTAATTTTCATAAGATGTCGCTCGAGAATTATGAAAAGGCCATGAAAATGATGATGAAGGATTCGGATTACCTGTATAGTTCAATTGTACAGGACATTTATCACCTTGGCGTTGTGTTGGGCAAAAAATACCGCCTGATCCGGCTCGCATATAATGTATTTATGATTGGCATTATCGTTTCTGTTATAGCTTTTGCACTTGCTGCACTGTTCAACACCGAACCTCCACCTGTTACGATCATCAATGGGAATTCCGGGGGGTCGCCATTTTAAGTAAAAGGATGATCATACAATTTCTGAAGATGATAAAATGCAATTAAAGGAGAGAAAATATATTGAATCATTCATATGGGCTGTAGCTTTGTGTTGTGTGTATATTATGCCAATACACTCAGGGCCTTCCTTATGTTTTTTTAAATGGATTGGATTTTCCTCGTGCCCGGGATGTGGTATAGGTCACGCTATACATCATGCGCTGCATTTTGAATTTGATCTTTCATGGCAGGAGCATGTGCTGGGTATACCCGCAACCGTTATTTTATTGATGCAAATAGCCAAACCCTTTTTTAAATATAAAATTCAAATGTATGGATCAGCAAATGCTCATGATGTTGAAAGGACTGCAGGCCGATGAACTGCAGGTAATTCAAAGTGTAACTTTTGAAATGACTGAATCGCAGCAGAAGCAGTTCCTGATGCTGTACCAGGGGAAAAGAAAGGAAGAGCAAACAATGATCTTACTCACCGTGCTTGGTTTCTTTGGGTTTGCAGGAATACAAAGGTTTGTCATTGGCGAAATGCTGATGGGGATCCTGTTTTTCTTTACTGCAGGCTTCTGTCTCATTGGTACCATTGTAGACCTTGTGAATATTAAAAGCATGACCTACGACTATAATAAAAAGCAGGCTTATGAATCGGCTGCTATGGTCAATGTGATGACAAGAAAATAATAGGCCGGGCATTGATGCTGTTTTTTTCAAGTAGCGCCATGCCGCTGATGTTACTTGCATACATTTCTCGTTTATGATTATACTTAACCGATCCTTGCAGTTCCCATCTGTAGACCTGGCAGATGAACAAGGATTACTTGCTATTGGAGGTGATCTCCGGCCTGATCGGTTACTATTGGCCTATCGTAGTGGCATATTCCCCTGGTACAACGAAGAAGATCCCATTTGCTGGTGGAGTCCCGATCCCAGGTGCATCCTGCAACCTGGTGCGTTGCATATCAGTAAGAGTATGCGGCGGGTAATACAAGATGGAAGATTTACTTTTCGTACCAATCATGCATTTGAACAAGTAATTCGATTATGCCAAACCGTTAGTAGAAAAGAAGGGAACGGAACCTGGATCCATGATGAAATGCTTGAAGCTTATTGCAGGCTTCATGATCTGGGGTATGCCCATTCTGCTGAATGCTGGCTGGATGATGCATTGGTGGGGGGATTGTATGGCGTCAGGATCGGCCGCGTTTTTTTCGGGGAAAGCATGTTCTCTACCGTTAGCAATGCCAGTAAATTTGCCTTTATACAATATGTAAAGCTACTGGAAGCCGAAGGTGTTGGGTTGATAGATTGCCAGATGCGTACCGGTCACCTGGTGAGCCTGGGAGCTGAAATGATGGATAGATCTATGTTTATTCAGCTGTTAAATAAAGAATGTATGTGATTAATATATACTTGTATAATGAATTATTAAGGTTGATACAAAATCACAGCACTGTACGCGGCTATTGTAATGTTATCATGCACGATTGCTTTAGCATTGTTATCTGGGAGGAAGGAGTGCCAGCTGCCTTGAGGAATGGTTAGTTTTTTCTCCAGTTTACTGCCATTGAAAGCGATCCAGATATTTTTCCATGAATCGCCCATTGCTTTTCCATCAATTGTAAAGATGACCGTGCCGGGTTCCGCATGTTCTTCAAAACGGATATACTTTTCAACCTGTTCGGCCTGGAACATTCTGAATGCCGGGTGTTCCTTTCGCATACGGATAAGCGAACGAATATATTCCACTAATTCCTTGTGGCTGGTCTTCAGGCTCCAGTCTATTGCATTGATATCATCGCTGCTTTTATAAGAATTTTCAACGCCCTGTTTGCTTCGCAGGAATTCAGTTCCTGCATGTAAAAAGGGGATTCCCTGTGAACATAAGAGGATGGTATTGGCCAGTTTTTGCATCCTGGTCCTGTCCGCTTCTGAATCGTCGGCGCAAGCGAGCATTAATTTATCCCAGAGTGTATTGTTATCATGGCATTCGCAATAGGATATTACGTGAGCAGGTGTAGTAGCATAAGCTTTAACGGGGTAATGCACCTGTTCATGCCTGCAAGAAGCTACCACGCCAAACTTTACCTGTTCCTCCAAACCGGGCTGGTTACTCACAAATCCTTTTGCCTTTATATTGAAAACGCTGCCCTTGATCCCATCTCGTATATCATCACTGAAAACGGCAATACGGTCAAGCTTATACGCATTTGTTTTTAGTGCCCGTTGGGAATCAGGAATGGGAGAGGCGCCGGCCGTCCATCCTTCTCCATATAAAATTATATCGGGTTTTATGGCATGCAATGCTTTTGACAATTGGTTCATTGTTTCGATATCATGTATGCCCATGAGGTCGAAACGAAACCCGTCGATATGGTATTCTTTTGCCCAGTAAACAACGCTTTCAATGATGAACTTGCGCATCATCGGCATTTCACTGGCTGTTTCATTGCCGCATCCGCTGGCATCTGAAAAGGTATCCCTGCCATGTAATTCTGGTGGTTGCGTAGTTTTCTTATGCCGGTAGTAATACCCAGGCACTAATTGATTAAAATTGGAGTGTATGGTTTTGGCCGTATGATTGTACACAACGTCCATGATTACCCGCAATCCATGTTGATGCATTGCCTGGATCATTTCCTTCATTTCCCTTACACGTGTTAAACCGTCATAGGGGTTGCTGCTGTACGAACCTTCAGGGCAATTATAATTCAGCGGGTCGTAGCCCCAATTGTAATGGGCATTCCCGGGTTTTGATTCATCAATTGAAGAAAAATCAAAAACGGGAAGCAGGTGAACATGGGTTGCTCCCAGTTCTTTAATATGGCTTAAGCCGGTTGTGAACCCTTCGTTATTTGTTGTTCCCCATTCGGCAAGCCCGGCAAATTTCCCTTTTTGTTTAATGCCCGATTGTGGGTGCATGCTGGCATCCCTGATATGAAGCTCGTAAATGATCGCATCTGTGGGCCGGTTCTCGGTGGAGAAATCCGGGCTTTTGTCCTGCTCCCAACCGTTAGGGTTAGTTTGTTTAAGATCGGCTACCATGGCCCTTTTTCCATTAACACCTACCAGTTTTGCATAAGGGTCGGTTACCTCGTCGCTCCATTCCTTTTCGATCTGCACCCTGAATACATAGAACTGTCCGGCCAGGTCAGCTTCAATGGTCACCGACCAGCAACCATCTTTATCTTTCAGCAAGGAAGTTTTGCGAATTACAGAACTGTCATCACCTCGTTTATAGAATATGATTTCAGCTGCATCTGCTGTTGGGCTCCAGATGCGGAAGGTAGATGCATTTTTTGTATACGTTAGTCCCAGGTCATTTGGGGCATACACCGGGTAATGATCAAATTCGGTTTGTGCAAACATATTCTGACAAATAAAAAGAACCAGGATGAACAAGATTTTTTTATGCATAGCTTTCCGTACCTGTTTTTGTTTTCATTACATCAGCCACAAGCGTTGCCCTTTCTTCAGATCATTTGTAATCATATACAATGAAACCCCAGGGCTCAATATTGAACACATGATTTTTGTTGAGTGTTTCATTTTGATATAAGAACACATTCATTGGTTTACCATACAGTGCCTTGTCCTGTATGCTGAATGATTGCGGCTTGCCCGATAAATTCAGGATCACCGCCACTTTATGCCCATTATTTTCCCTTACATAACTGAATATGGCATCATCGTTGGATGAAGTAAGTTTGCGATAAGAAGCATTGGCAGCCAACGCTGGATTTTTTTTACGTAATGATAGCATGGTTTTGTAAAAAGGCGCCATGTCAAATTTATCCCAGCTGATCGGGTCCTTTACAAAAAACTTAAGCCTTTTTTTATTGGGTACTTCCTGTCCATTATAGATCAGCGGAACTGATTGGTAAATGGTTTGGGTAAATACAGCAAATGTCTTGTATGCGTCACCGTATTTTTCGAATTCGGTACCATTCCAGCTGTTTTCATCGTGGTTACTGGTAAAATACATGCGGTATGCATTTGAGGGGAGGGATGCAATACTCTTGTTTAGAGACGAATCAAATTTGCGAACGCTGATTTTACCTGCGTAGAGATCCGTCATGGCGCCCATCATATCCCATCCATAAGTTTCATCAAAGCCGGCTTCATGCAATTCAGCCTTACCACCTTCCGCCAGCATAAATACTGGTTTTATTTTACGAAGATTGGCAATGCATTTTTTCCAGAAATCCATTGGCACTTCTTCCGCAACATCACAACGGAATCCATCGATACCGGTTTCAGTAACCCAGAATTTCATAGCAGCCAACATGCTGTCACGCAGTTCGGAATTGTTATAGTTTAATTTATAAACATCTGTCCAATCAAACGGTGAAATAAATTTCCCTGTAGAATCTTTCGAATAAAAATCGGGGTGTGCTTTCACCCAGTGATTATCGGGAGCAGAGTGATTTGCTACCCAATCGGTGATTACTTTAAAACCTAATTGATGGGCCTGTTTCACCAGCTTTTTAAAATCGGCCAGTGTGCCATGCTCTTCATTTACGGCAGTATAATTTCTTACAGCGTAGTAACTGCCAAGATCAGCTGAAGTCATTTTTCTTCCTTCAATACCGATCGGGGTGATGGGCATGAACCACAAAATGTCTACTCCCATTTTCCTGAGCCTCGGCATATGTTTCATGAATTCTGTGAAAGTACCAGCACTTGAATACTGGCGAAGATTTACTTCATATATATTACTCTGTGCGCTCCAGGCCGGGTGTGCAATTGCTTTTGCTGCTTCAGTTTGCGCCATTCCCTGGTAAATTCCAGCGAAGGTCATCGCGAGTAAAAAAAGTTTCTTGTTGAATTGCATTCTAATAATATTTATTGCTGATAATTATTTTACAAGTTCCAAAACAACCGCTTTGAAAGAGCCAAGTTTAAAATCGGCGAGCGGGGTAGTCGTTTTGTTGATCACATCACGGCTTTTTGTAAAACCTTCGACCCTTTCTGTATACTTTCCTGGTGATACTGTTTTTTCTTCTTTTGAAGTATTCATTACAACCATCACCGTTTGGTTATTGCTGTACCTGAAATATACATACACACCATCTTCAGGTAAATATTGCATCAACTTACCAATGGTAAGTGCAGAAGAAGTTTTTCTAAAATTGGCGAGTGTTGCAAAATGCTGGAAGATCGCCTGGTCTGTTTGTGATCGTCCCTGGATAGTAAATTTATTAAGAGGGTCGTTTTTCCAGCCACCGGGGAAATCGAGGCGTACATGCCCGTCGTTTGGACTGGTTGTGCCAGGTGTAGCGATCTCATCTCCATAATAGACCTGTGGGATACCCCTCGACGTTAGTAACCAGGTTAATGACGAAAGATATTTATCCATGTTCTCATTTACAACAGAATAAAAACGTGCTATATCGTGGTTGTCGAGGAAGATCACATTCCGGGTTGCATCCTTGTAAACAAAGTCCTGTGCCAGGGTAGTGTACAACCTGTTTACACCGTCGTTCCATCCAAAATCTTTGGTCATCGCGTCTGTGATAGCCCATAAAGTTTGAAAATCGGTAGGCGCCTGGAGGTTACTTTTGAAAGGGATATTAAAATTGTTCTCGCTGAAATAGCTTTGATTGATCACGCCATGCACCCAGGTTTCGCCAAACATGGTTAGTCTTGGGAATTCGTCGGTGAGGGCCTTGTTGCAACGGTTCATGAATGCAAGGTCGTTGTATGCGTAGGTATCTATCCTCCAGCCATCAATGCCGAAATTTTCCACCGTCCATAACGCATGTTGAATGAGGAAATTGGCCATGTAAGGATTGCCCTGGTTGAGATCGGGCATTTCCTTTGTGAACCATCCGTCGGCCATGATATTAAATTCTTTTTTACTGGCGTAAGGATCAAAAAGCGTCTGATCTTTGTAGTTAGTATTCGTGTATTTATCCCATTGGTGCAACCAGTCTTTCATTGGTGGATCCTGAACGGTAAAATGAAACCTGCCAACATGATTGTATACAGCATCCTGTATGATCTTCATTTCTTTTTTATGAACTGCGTCTATTAGTTCCTGGTAGGCTTTGTCTCCGCCGAGCCTTGGGTCAACTTTATAATGATCTGTAAATGCATAACCATGTTCAGTTCGGTTTGGCATATCATTTACAATCACGGGATTTAACCACAGTGTTGTTACGCCAAGATCGTCGAGGTAGTCGAGGTGATTTTGAATTCCTTTCAGATCGCCACCATGACGGTTGAATACCGTATCCCTGTTTAAAGTCTGATCACGCATGCCGGGGATCCGGTCATTGGATTCATCGCCGTTGCTGAACCTGTCGGGCATAATAAGATAGATCAGGTCTTTTGAAGTAATTCCCTGCGCATAGTCTTTACCGTTACCTTGCCTCCTGGGCTTCAGTTCGTATTCAATATTGAGGTCTTTAACAAATGGGAAGCTGAATTTTCCCGGTTTGGCATTTGCACTTATTGACAGGTCGAGAAAAATATAATTCGGATTTTCAACCCGGTTTATTTTCATGAGGTTTACACCTGTAGCCAATTTGATGCCTGCGGGGCTCATTTTGATCATAGGAAAATGATCGGCAATCTTTTCGCCGTGAATCATGATCTGCAGTTTATTCCATTTCATACCGGCCCACCAGTTTGTGGGATAACAGGTGTAAGCCTGTTGCGCATGTGAGAATAGGAAAACGGTAATCAACAGGTTGAACAGGAATATTTTTTTCATAATTTTAATCTTTTTCTTTGATCAAAAAATAGCAAAGCCCGGCGGCGATTATCATCAGTACGCCTCCTATCTGAACAGCGGCCAGGCGGTCATTGTTCAAAACATTTTTCATTACCCATCCAAATCCAAGTGATGCGATGATTTCTGGTAACACAATAAAGAAGTTGAATATCCCCATGTACACACCGATCTTATTTTCGGGAAGCACACCACTTAACATGGCATAGGGCATCGATAGAATACTTGCCCACGCAATTCCAACACCGGTCATGCATCCAAACAACATATACTTGTTTTCAACAAAGGCTACACTGATCAACCCGATGGCACCACATAACAGGCAAACACTGTGTGTTGCTTTCCTGCCCAATTTTCTTGCTATGGAAGGAAGGATGAATGCAAATAAGAACGTAACTACATTATAAAACGCCAGGGTTAGGCCACCAAAATTGGTACCTTCTCCATACAATGGATCCGTTTCGCTGGTGGCATGAAAGATATTCCTGGCCACCGCGGTATTATAAAAGAACCACATTAAAAATAAACCGGGCCATGTAAAGAACTGCACAAGGGATAAGATCTTCATTCGCTTAGGCATGTATTGTATGGCGTGTAGAATTTCTTTAACACCGCCGCCAAACCCCCTGTTCGATTCTTTTACTTTATCCTTGAAACTGATATCCGGCGGGGGATATTCTTTAGAAGTTAACACTGTATAAAGTACGGCAGCAAAGAAGAAGAATGCACCAATGTAAAAACTCCATTTTACATTGTCGGGTATTACTCCACTTGCAGCAGTGGTACTCATTTGAAACCAGTTCGACATCATCCAGGGCAGTGCCGATGCTATGCTGCCACCAAGGCCGATCATTAAACTCTGCATCACGAAACCCTGTGTTCGTTGTTCTTCATTTAACTTATCTGCTACGAATGCACGGAATGGTTCCATGGCCACGTTACCAAATACATCCATGATCCATAAGAGGCCGGCAGCCATCCATAATACACTGCTATGCGGCATAAACACCAATGCGATTGTGCTAAAAATGGCCCCTATCAGGAAATATGGCCGACGTCTGCCAAATTTTGGATGCCAGGTGCGATCGCTCATATAACCTATGATCGGTTGTACGATCAAACCAGTTAATGGTGCAGCCAGGAATAAAAGTGGAATGTCGTCTGCATTGGCGTGAAGATGTTCGTAAATAGGCCCCATGTTGGCTCTCTGCAAATCCCAGCCAAACTGGATACCGAAAAAGCCAACACTCATGTTAATGATCTGGGACAAACTCAACTTTGGCTTTTCCCAAGGAATTGTTTCTGACATAGCAATCGTTTAGTTAATGATTTGGCAACGTGTATAAAATACACTTCGATAAAAATACAATAAAATCCGGGCTGGCAAACTTTTTCAAAAACTATCTGCTTTTTTTCTACCTAACTGTATGATTGTTTTCGTTTTGTTGAAGGCTGTAATGCTTACTGAGCATGATTTTTTTGCACAAATGTTCGGATTTCGAATATTGTGTGTATTTTACACATTAAATTGATTGCGATGAAAAGAATGTTACTTACTCTTTGGGTATTGATATTTGCTATACCTTCTTTTTCCCAACTACTTTCATGGACACCAAATTTCCCGCAGGAAAGTAGTACACCATTTACAATTACTGTGGATGCATCGAAAGGAAATCAAGGACTGATGGGATATACACCTACTTCTGATGTTTATGTACACATCGGGGTTATTACCAATCTCAGCACAGGGCCTTCACCATGGAAATATGTAAAATTCAACCAGAATTTTAATGTTGCCAATCCTTCTTTACAGGCAGTTTCTTTGGGCAGTAACAGGTGGTCATTTACGATATCAGGTGGTTTACGTACCTATTTTGGTATTGTAAATGCCGGGGAAACCATTCAGAAGATCGCCATCCTTTTCCGAAATGGCGCAGGTACTAAAGTGCAGCGCAATGAAAACGGCAGCGATATGTATATTCCTGTTTATACAACGGCACTGGCTACCCGCTTTACACTTCCTTTTAAACAACCAACTTATTTACCTATACCCGAAAACATTGTAAAAGCAATCGGGAATACCATTCCCATGACGGCTGTTGCCAACAATACATCCGACATGAAGTTGTATTTTAATGGTACACAGGTACAATCTGTAATAGATGCTATAACCGTATCGGCAAGTCCGACTATCGTTTCGGCAGGCACCCAAACCCTTATTGCAGAAGCAACGGATGGCATTACAACCAAACGAGATACCATAGAATTTTTTGTTCCGGGAGCTGTGAACATAGCAGCATTGCCTGCCGGCCTCAAACCCGGTATAAATTATGAGGCCAACACAACTGCGGCTACCCTTGTACTATATGCACCCAGCAAAACAAGGGTTTCAGTGATTGGTGATCTGCCGGGAAGCAACTGGGCGGAGAAAACAACTTACCAGTTTAACAGAACACCTGATGGAAATTATTGGTGGCTGCGGTTAACTGGGCTCACACCCGGAACCGAATATAGTTATCAATACCTGGTGGATGGTACCTTGAAAATTGCCGATCCTTATGCAGAAAAAATATTGGATCCGTGGAATGATCAATACATTTCGGCCACTACGTATCCGGGATTAAAAGCTTATCCAAATGGCTTAACATCGGGCATCGTAAGTCTTTTGCAAACAGCAGCTCCTGCCTATACCTGGAAGAATAATACTTTTACCAGGCCCGATAAAAGAGGCCTGGTGGTATATGAACTCCTGTTGCGTGATTTTGTTGCAGCACATGATTGGAACACATTAAGAGATACATTGAACTACCTGAAGAAACTTGGTATCAATGCAATTGAACTGATGCCCGCAAATGAATTTGAAGGCAATGAAAGCTGGGGTTACAACCCGGATTTCTATTTCGCACCGGATAAATATTATGGCCCGGCCAATACCATGAAACGTTTCATCGATTCATGTCATTCAAAAGGTATTGCGGTGGTAATGGACATAGCATTGAATCATTCATTTGGTTTGTCGCCTATGGTACAATTATATTGGGATGCTGCAAACAACAGGCCCGCTACCAACAATCCCTGGTTCAACCCGGTTGCAAGACATGCATTTAATGTAGGTTATGATATGAATCACGAAAGTGCAGCAACTAAGTATTATTTCAGCCGGGTTGTAGAACATTGGCTGGTGAATTATAAGATTGATGGATTTCGTTTCGACCTGTCGAAAGGGTTTACCCAGGTTAATACCTGTGATGCAAATGGTGGAAACTGTAATGTGGGTGGATGGAGTGCCAAGGATGATAGCAGGATCACGATCTGGAAAGGATATTATGATACCCTGCAAATTAAATCTCCGGGCTCTTATGTGATCCTTGAGCATTTCGCAGACAATAGCGAAGAAATAGAATTGGCAAATTATGGAATGATGTTGTGGGGCAACCTCAACAACAATTATAATGAGGCGAGCATGGGCTTTTCGCCAGGCTGGAATTTCGATTATGGAGTGTATACCGCCAGGGGATGGGGAAGTCCGCATTTGATTACTTATATGGAAAGTCATGATGAGGAAAGATTGATGTATAAGAATTTACAGTTTGGAAATGTTTCCGGCGCATACAATATCAAAACACTTGCAACAGCTTTAAAACGGATGGAACTGGTTGGTGCATTCTTCTTCACCATTCCCGGCCCCAAAATGGTTTGGCAGTTTGGCGAACTTGGGTATGAGTATTCAATCAACTATTGCCCTAATGGTACCATCAGCGTGAATTGCCGCACCGATTCAAAACCCATTCGCTGGGATTATAAGTCGGTAACGGACAGGGATAACCTATATCATGCGTGGGCAGCGATGATCAATCTCCGGCATAGCCCGCAGTTCAGTGCATTATTTAATTCGGCCAATAATATTACCCGTGATTTCAGCGGTGCATTCAAATGGATGAAAGTGACGCAGGGCGCAGCAAACATTATGGTGATAGGCAACTTCGATGTAGTGGCTCAAACCGGTTCGGTTACATTCCCAACAGCGGGAAACTGGTATAATTATCTTACCGGGGCGCCTTTTGTTTCTACCGGCGGAAGCCAGTCATTTACATTACAGCCTGGTGAATACCGTATCTACATCAACCAGTTTGTGGTGGTACCGGTAACGATTACCAGCTTTAATGGCAAAGCCAACGGCGATAATAACCTGTTACAATGGGTTGTTGAAAATGAGCAGGACCTTTCACATTACGACCTGGAAAGAAGTACCGACGGCCAGTCATTTACTTCAGTTACAAAAGTAACGGCAACGGGCACACGTAATTATAATTATGCTGATTTTACACCAAAACCGGCAGCGCCTGTTTATTATTACAGGCTTAAATGTGTAGACCGTGACGGGAGTTTTAAATACAGTGCCATTGTGCGTATCAGTAACGGGGTTAAAGGATTCTATGCAGTTGCGGGCCCTAACCCGTTTACCGATAAATTAACGCTTTCTATTGAATCGGCAGTGAATGATGAGGCGCAGGTACGCGTTACCGATATGAGTGGCCGGCCACTGGTGAAATTTAACCGGGTTGTGCCGGTGGGTAGTAATGTTTTCGATATCAGGGAGCTGGCTTCCCTGTCTGCCGGAACATACCTGCTGCAGATCACCACCGCCCAGCAACAGCAAACCATTAAGATCATAAAAGGAAAATAACAATTGGTTAGTTTTTAATATTTGGTGAAAGCATTTTAATTAAAATTCAAAACCCTTACCTGTTATGCCGGTTTCTATCAGAAATAAAGCGATCCAGAAAGAAGAAGATCATAAGAATAATATCAAGACGCTTAAGATCATTCAGTCTGAAGTGCAAAGTACCAACAGGGTGGCCTTGTCGGTTGATTGTGTGATTTTCGGATTTGATGAAAACAAACTTAAAGTGTTGCTCATCCGGTCGGATCTGAAGAAGTTTCAAAGTAAATGGTCATTGCTTGGTGATCTCGTAAAACCGGAGGAAGACCTTGATGATTCAGCGTATCGTATACTTAAACAACGGACAGGGTTAGACGATCTTTACCTCGAGCAGGTGCATACATTTGGCAGTATAAACCGCCATCCCGGCGGCAGGGTGGTTTCGGTTGCATATTATTCACTCATTAATATTCAGCATCATAAATTAAAGATCACCAACAATGAACTGCATTGGCATGATGTAGAAACCGTGACAGACCTGGCCTTTGACCACCAGGAAATCTTCGATACCTGTTATAGCAGGCTGCAAAAAAGGGTACAGGAGCATCCGCTTGGATTTAGTTTATTGCCCAGCAAGTTTTCGTTGAGGGAATTACAAAATCTATACGAAGCCATATTGGGGGTTAAGCTCGACCGCCGGAATTTCAGGAAAAAATTCTTTGCGATGGATTTCCTCATTGATTTACAGGAAATTGAAGAGAACGTACCTCACCGCCCGGGTAAACTGTACAAGTTCAATTACAGTAAATATGCCAAGCGGAATAAAAAGTGGATCGGGATTGACTTTTAGAGCATCAAATCCAGTCCTGCAAAGGCATTCATTCTGTTTAAAAAATGGGCTAAATCCCATAAAAAATTATTAACATAAGTTTAATATTCAACAAAAAAAGTTACTTTGCGTAAAACTTACACACTGCATTTCAATTACCAAAAGAATACCTTCTATTTATGAGAAAAACAATTATGAAAATTCCTAAAATTTTATCGGTTTTATCATTATTGATGCTGATTTCGTTTGGGGCATTTGCTCAAAATGTGATCACCGGTAAAATCACTGATTCCAAAGATGGATCACCTGTTGC
>JAKQKY010000466.1 GCA_029560415.1 Bacteroidota bacterium
GCAACAGCCCTGTCTTTTCAGGGTACGAAGTTGGCATACTTCGGCTGATTTCATAAAAAATACCGGTCTAGACAACATGTTTTCATTTACCAACATCGCCAGGTACCACCAGGAACTGCTCAACAATCAAACCAGTTGTACTGATGCAGTTAACTACTACCTCACTAATATCGAAAGCCAGCAAAAACTCAATGCTTTCATGGAAGTGTATGCGCAGGAAGCGATTGAAAGGGCCGCTCAGCTGGACCAGCAACGTAAGGAGGGGAGCCCAATCAAAAAACTTCATGGCGTAGTGATCGCCTTGAAAGATGTTCTCTGTTATAAAGACCATGTGGTAACCGCTGGTTCAAATATTTTAAAAGGATTTACATCATTGTATACAGCATCGGCAGTACAATACCTGCTCGATGAAGAAGCCATCATCATTGGCACCTGCAATTGCGATGAATTTGCGATGGGCAGCACGAATGAAAATTCGGCATACGGGCCTGTTTTAAATGCCTTGGACAACAGCAAAGTTCCTGGTGGATCATCGGGTGGAAGCGCTGTAGCGGTGCAGGCCGATATGTGCATGCTGAGCCTGGGTAGCGATACCGGTGGATCGGTACGGCAGCCGGCCGACTTCTGTGGCATCATCGGGCTTAAACCAGGCTATGGTCGCATTTCCCGGTACGGACTCATCGCATATGCGTCATCGTTTGACCAAATCGGTATTTTTGGTAAAGAGATCAATGATGTAGCCTTGTTACTTGATGTGATGAGTAACCCGGATGAGTACGACAGTACCATGGAAACAAGTGCCCCGCAAGTTCCCTTCACCCAATACCATTCAGCGCCGGATAAAAAATTCAGGGTTGCATACTTTAAACAAATGCTCGAGCATCCTTCTCTAGATCCGGAAATTAAGACGGCCATCTTTGCGCAGATCCATCAACTAAAAAAAGATGGCCATACGGTTGAAGAAGTTTCCTTCAACCTCATCGATCACATCGTTCCAACGTATTATGTACTTACCACGGCCGAAGCCAGCAGTAATCTTTCACGCTACGATGGGGTACGGTATGGATACCGCAGTGAAAAGGAAACAGATGATTTAACAACATTTTATTTGAATAACCGGAGCGAAAGTTTTGGTATGGAGGTAAAGCGCAGGATCATGCTCGGCACTTTTGTATTAAGCGCAGGATTTTATGATGCTTATTTTAATAAAGCCCAGCAGGTTCGCAAGCAACTACATGATCATATCAGTTTACTATTCAACCAGTTTGATGTAATTATCCTGCCAACAAGCCCGGTCACAGCTTTCAGCCTGGGTGAAAAAGACAAGGATCCCATTGCCATGTACCTGGCCGATATCTTCACCGTTTTTGCAAACCTCACGGGTATTCCGGCAATTTCGCTTCCCCTGTTTTCCCATAGTAATGGCCTCCCGTTTGGGCTGCAGGCTATGGTGAACAAGCAGGATGAGCTAACTTTGTTGCAGTTTTCAAACATGCTCATGCATCATAAGAAACGGGTAACTGATCTTGTATAAAATGAACCGGGTAATCTTCATATTATTAATTACGTGTTGTGTATGTTCAACATCTGTCATCCAGGCTGGCATGCAGGTTACAGAACAGCAATCAGTCACACCCGTCCTTGATACAGCCAAAGAAGATGAGATCATAGATGAGATCATCGTGAGTAAACAAACACCGAAGAAAGAAAAAGTTCAGTATTTCAGCCAGCTTACTAAGTATGGGTTCAAGAATCTGTTTACCAAATTTGGATACAATGCCTCCCTGCCCTATTCTTCACAAGTAAACCCAAGGGCTGAATTGTACATGCAGGATTACCTGAGAAATCATACCAACAGCCTGTTGAAAATGAAAACATGGGGCATGCCCTATTTCAACCTTATCGACAATATTTTTACGCAGTATGGCCTGCCGCGTGAACTCAAATACCTGGCCGTGATCGAAAGCAACCTCAGTACTTCGGCTACCAGCTGGGTTGGTGCCGGGGGTCCATGGCAATTCATGCCATATACCGCCAGGGATTATGGCCTGGTGGTAAATAATTATGCAGATGAACGCAGGGATTATTTTAAAAGCACCCATGCGGCAGCGAGATACCTTTTACAATTATACCGCGATATGCACGACTGGTTGCTGGTGATCGCTGCCTATAATGGCGGACCAGGCCGGGTATATGATGCCATCAGGAAAAGTGGAAGCCGTGATTTTTGGGCACTGCAATATTACTTACCCGAAGAAAGCCGAAACCATGTAAAGAAGTTCATCGCTACACATTATATCATGGAAGCTTATAGCGGAA
>JAKQKY010000476.1 GCA_029560415.1 Bacteroidota bacterium
ATCACGCTGCGGGGTATCACATGCTCCACGAATTTTTCCAGGGAGAATTCGCTTGTTTTGCCCATCAGGTCTTTGGCCGCTTCAAGGTCAGCATTCGCCAGGTTTACACCTACGCCGGGTTTGGTGATGGATACAAGGATCAGTCCGAGCGACAAACTAACCAGTGAAGCAGTAATAAACCATAACATGGCTTTACCACCTACCCTGCCAACTGTTTTCAGATCACCCAGTTTAGCGATACCCACTACAAGGGTCGCAAAAACAAGCGGTGCAATGATCATCTGCACCAGCCGAAGGAATATGGTGGCCAGTAATTTTATTTTGGGAGCAAAGCCTTTGATAAATTCGGGCGATGCATTGGTATTGATGAGGTACCCGGTAATGATACCCAGAACCATGGCAATAACAATGTATAAGGTTAGGCGGTTAGGTTTAGTTTTTTGATGGTGCTCGTGCTGCATACTGGCTGATTGGTGTTGCAATATAATATTTAATACTTGTTATCTCCGGCAGCGGTAAAAAAATACAGGCGGCAACGGAATTAAGTATTTATTCCTTATTTTTCCATATTGTTTACTAAAACACTTTCAACTCTATGAGTTTATTTGTAAGAAAACCAATGGCGGCATTGATGAATGAAGCCGAGGAAACGGGTAGCCATACCCTCAAAAGAACACTTGGAGCCGGAGGGTTAGTGGCCCTGGGCATTGGCGCTATCATCGGTGCCGGCTTATTTTCCATCACGGGCATGGCGGCCGCAAATCATGCCGGGCCTGCCATTACCATCTCTTTTATTGTTGCAGCGCTGGGTTGCTTATTTGCCGGGTTGTGTTACGCAGAATTTGCCTCTATGATTCCCGTAGCTGGTAGCGCATATACGTATTCGTATGCAACCATGGGGGAATTTATTGCCTGGATCATCGGCTGGGATCTTGTATTAGAATATGCAGTTGGTGCCGCAACAGTTGGTATCAGCTGGAGCCGTTACCTGGTAAAGTTCCTGGAAGGTTTTGACATACACCTGCCGCAAAGCCTTACTGTAGGGCCATGGGATGGTGGCATTATTAACCTGCCTGCGGTATTCATCATTGTACTCATGAGTTTACTACTTATCAAAGGCACCAAGGAAAGCGCCTTTGTAAATGGTATCATCGTGAGTTTAAAGATCACTGTTGTAATTGTATTCATCGTTCTAGGATGGAAATACATCAACAATACCAACTATACTCCATACATACCAGATAATAGTGGAAAGTTTGGTGACTTTGGTTTCAGTGGCATCATCAGGGCCGCGGCCATTGTATTCTTTGCGTATATTGGTTTTGATGCAGTGAGTACAGCGGCACAGGAAGCCAAAAACCCGAAAAGGGATATGCCGATCGGCATCCTTGGTTCGCTGGCTATTTGTACTGTATTATATATTTTATTTGCACATGTTATGACGGGTGTTACCAGTTACACTACGTTTGCAGGTAAAGACGGAATTGCTCCGGTTGCCATTGCCATCGATCATATGGGAACAACAGATGCATCCGGCGTGGTTCATGCCGATTATCCTTGGCTCAACAGGGCCATCGTAGTAGCTATCCTCGCAGGATATGCGTCAGTGATATTGGTGATGCTGATGGGACAAACCCGCGTATTCTTTAGCATGAGTAAGGATGGTTTGATTCCCCGTATCTTCTCTACCGTTAACCCTAAGACGCAGACACCCGCAAAGAGTAACCTGTTGTTCATGTTATTTGTGAGCCTGTTTGCAGCGTTTGTGCCTGCCCGTGTGGTAGGTGAAATGACGAGTATCGGAACTTTGTTTGCCTTTATCCTTGTTTGTATCGGTGTTTGGGTGATGCGTAAAAAAATGCCTGAATTACCCCGTGCTTTTAAGACCCCAATGGTACCGTTGGTGCCTATCCTGGGTATTGGCGTTTGTTTGTTCATGATGGTATTTCTGCCAATGGATACCTGGATTCGTTTATTAGTCTGGATGTTAATTGGTATGGATATTTATCTTGTTTATGGTGCAAAACATAGTCACCTGGGCAATGGCAGTAATAATAGGAAAGGCATGCGTATAGCCCGATACACCAGCCTTGCTTTATGCCTTTTACTGATCATTGTAGGATTCCTTCACCAGTATAGTGTTGGATTTGACGGCGACCGTACATTGTTCTATATCTCCCTTGCTTTTGCAGCCATACACCTGGTTGTTTTTGGACGAAAGCTTGGACGGGTAGAACCTGATGAAGCGTAATCAGATCATTCAATATAATAGTTGTGCCACAGTGTAAAAGCTGTGGCATTTTTTTTAAATGTTCGAACAGAAACTTCCAGCTTTTCATGATAAACATCGCAAAAAACCAGGAGGAATATGAATGCTAATAACTATTTGTTGATCAAAATAACAACAATCAATCACACATGGATGGTTTTTATTAAAAAGCAACTACAATCAGGTAAATGGTTAAAATTATATGTGAAGATTAGCAATTAATAAACACTGACTTATAATTCATTTTCGAAAATTATTTGAATGATTGAACTTCCAAAGCCTTTGTCATATCATTTTAATTTCCCAACTTTAACAGGGGTCAGGAAGTTTCAAAGATTTCCGGTAAACATGAAAAAAAAATACGTGTGTCTTGAAACCCAATTGCGTTTCATACAAAAATTCAATGCACCACGGGCAACATAAATCTATCAGCCCGCATCATATAGTAGACCGAAGCAAAATTGCATGAGCAATTAACTTCTTTAGAGATATTTTTTAGTAACAATTAAATAAACCCTTATGAAAAAGTTGTTCCTGGCATCCATTGCCTTAACTACATTCGCATTATCTATTGGCCTCTTTCAAATGACAAGCTGCAAAAAAGCAGAAGCACAGGTCAATAATACTACCACTACCTACCCGATTGAAGGATTGTGGATTGGTACCTATACCGTAGATGGTCAACCCTCTTTAGGTGAACAATATTTTGCACTGAGTATAAAACCCGACAGCACCATTGTTGCCGATACAAAATGGGGCACTACTCAGCACCTCGCACCTGGTAGCTGGTCATTAAGTGGTAACACGTTTACCTGCACATACACTTGCGTTTATGGACTTCCCAATCACATCGGGATCGAGGAAAAAATTACGGCAACCTGGTCAAACACAGGAACGTTGATGGGTACCTGGGAAAATTCGCCTACCCCAACCGGTACAGGACATGTTGTTTTCCATCGGGTAAATTAACAGACTTTCGAATCTTTCATATACAGCAGCTTCCGGTTTCTTAGATTGCATCTAGGCAACAGGAAGCTGTTTTGGTTTGCCAATGTTTCTACCTTTTTAAATATTTTAATCTTTGGGATATTCTTCAGGAAAAAATAGGTTGTGTCAAATGATAATTCTCTCAAATACTTTTATGTTCAAAATAACCTTTTGCATCCGCTAAGCAGAAAATATACAGAAAAATTTTGCGAAACCAACTAGTTGCATATATTTGCAACCGAACGGTTTCGCTTGGCTAGTTTAAACCGGGAATTTTATCTAACAAAAAAAAGAAAATATGAATCCACATCTTCAATTCAAGTTTGAGGTAAACAAAGAGAACAACAGTATTCATATACAAAGGGAATTTGCCGCAGGCCTGCAACTGGTATGGAATGCATGGACCACCCCGGAACTGCTTGATCAATGGTGGGCTCCAAAGCCTTATCAAACGAAAACGAAATCCATGGATTTTCGCGAAGGAGGTTCCTGGCTCTATGCTATGGTGGGACCTGACAACACGACCCATTGGTGCAAGGCTGATTATCAACATATAGTTCCAATAAAGAGTTACTCAGGGCTAGATGCATTCTGCGATGAAGATGGAAATATCAATGAAAGTTTCCCTCGCTCTTTGTGGTCGAATCATTTTACAGAGAATGACCAAACCACAACTGTGCATATAACAGTACAGTATAAACAACTTGCCGACCTGGAAATGATCATTGAACTGGGATTCAAAGAAGGGTTCACAGCAGCATTGGGCAATCTCGATCAATACCTGGAAGCTCAGGGAAAGTTAAGGGCACAATTACATACTGGCACAAAATCTCGTGTATGCACCTACGTTAATTTCCCTGGTAATACGGAAGAAGCATTTTTATTTTATAAATCAGTATTCAAAACTGAATTCGTTGGGAATTCTATTCAGCGTTTTGGTGATCTGCCTCCTGATCCCAATCAACCTCCCATTGCTGAGCATGTAAAAAAGATGGTGTTACATGTGGAACTCCCTCTTATTGCCAACCATATTTTAATGGGAACGGATGCTCCAAAAGAAATGGGGTTCACGGTTACCCAGGGTAATAACATGCACATATCCCTGGAGCCCGAATCCCGTGAAGAAACCAAAAGGATTTTTGATGCTCTATCAGATGGAGGTAAAATTACCATGCCGCTGCAGGATATGTTCTGGGGCGGATATTTCGGTAGCTTTACCGACAAATTTGGTATTAACTGGATGCTGAATTGCTTAGTCAAAAAATAGCCGCCTAATTTATATTATTAAGACTGCCTTCAACATTATGTACATGGGATGAATTGAACATTCATCCCATTTTTATGCTCAAAAATTTTTGTGTGGATTTCATAAGCGGAATTTTTCGTTTCTTTAACGTGAAGGAAATTATCCGTCCCGATACTAAAAAGTTACCCATCATGAAATACCTCTTACATTTCTGCATACTTTTTTCAGTCAATTCAATGGCTCAAACGGAATTGATCTTTAATAAACGCTTTGTTGAAAGTGAAGATCATTGGGTGGCATTCAACATGAGCAAAGACAGTTCTTATCCTTATGGGTTTATTTACATTGATGCCATGGCCGGACTCACCTTTAACCGGGAAGGGAGTTTTAAAATCGGCCCTGGTGGGAAATACCTAGCCCAAAAGATCGAAAATGCCAATTTGAAAGTTAGATTGCAACCAAATAATGTACTGGTTGCTTTTATCCCTGAAAATAAATTCAACGAACTAAGTATCAGTAAAGTTCCCGGTTGGTTAGCAATATACAAGGGAGATACGAACTCCGTAGATAGGCTTTATCGCTGGGGATTCCTCTATAATGGCTGGAATGAATGTGCCAAAGCGCTCACCTTCCTGGAAAGGGCACAACAAAAGGACCCTGAATTCAAAGGACTGGGCGTTGAACTGGCATTTTCTTATAATTGCCTTCAGCAATATGAAAAAGCCATTGGTATTTTAAAGGATTTACGGGAAAAAGAACCTACGGATGCCTATATCAACAAAGAGCTCATCTATGCTCAGATAAAACTAGGCCGGCTGGAAGATGCTGCGGCCAGTTGCAAGACAGCCCTGGCCCTCTGCCCCGTACAAACCTATAACGGCGAAAATTGTTATAACCTTCTGCATGAACTTTATGTGAAGAAAGATAAGACCAACTTCCTGTTATGGTTAGACGAAACAAAAAAATGGACTGCCAACAGACCTAACCTGGTCAAAAGCATTCAATTTATGGAAACAGAAATGAATAAATAGACGACGCTATATACAAAAATCATTTACATAAAAATTAAAAATCAGCAATCAAATGGAAAATAAAGAGTCAGCCGTTAATAAATCCAAACTGTTGTTTAGCTTAGGTACTTCCATCCTGTTTGTGATGCTAGGATGTTGGCTCTACTTTACAAAATCTACACAACAAAATTCTTTACAACCATGGATCATTAAACTGATCGGTGTTTTAAACATCGTATTTTTTGGAATCATTGGTATGACTGCCATTAAGAAACTATTAAATAGAAAATAAAAATATTTTATTTTCTATTTTTTCATACACTGATACATTTCTATTATCCGTGCCATCCGTTAAATCCGTGTTTCAATCCTTCATAAATTATTCCGTTTTCTATTCACAGGCCTTCAAACTTTACCTGATGTAAAAAATCAATATTTACCCGTAATTTAAAGGCACATGAAATACATTTCAAAAACAGTCTGGCTTTTATCCCTGGTAAGTTTATTTACCGATATGGCCAGTGAAATGCTTTACCCGATCATGCCTATGTATTTACAAAGCATTGGGTTTTCGATACTGTTGATCGGAATTCTGGAAGGTATCGCAGAAGCCATGGCAGGACTGAGCAAAGGATATTTTGGTAAACTGTCAGACCACACAGGCAAAAGGGTTCCCTTTGTACAAGTTGGCTACACACTCAGTGCATTATCCAAACCGATGATGGCACTTTTCATTTATCCTCTATGGATCTTCTTTGCACGTACAATAGATCGTTTGGGAAAAGGAATCAGAACGGGAGCCCGGGATGCCATCCTATCCGATGAAGCCACTCCATCTACCAAAGGAAAGATATTTGGTTTTCACCGATCGATGGATACCCTGGGAGCTGTATTGGGTCCTTCATTGGCCTTATGGTATTTGTATTGTTACCCGAATGCATACCAGTCTCTTTTTTACATTGCATTTATACCCGGATGTATAGCCATCCTGGCGACTTTCCTGCTCAAAGACAAAAACAGGAAAGTTGCACCCGTAAAAAAAAGAATCCCGTTCTTTTCGTTCCTCTCATATTGGAAAACCAGTCCCGCCCATTATAAAAAACTCATGGTAGGATTGTTGGCGTTTACACTCTTTAACAGCTCTGATATATTTCTTTTGTTAAAAGCAAAACAATCGGGCATATCTGATTCAATGGTGATCTTCCTGTACATCTTTTACAATCTCGTGTATGCGTTGGCGTCATATCCCCTGGGAATCATCGCCGATAAGATCGGTTTAAAAAAGATGTTTGTGTCAGGTCTGTTAATCTTCGCACTGGTATATTTCTGTATGGGCTTAAGCAATAATTTTTATGTTATCGGTGGAATATTTTTACTATATGGTATTTATGCAGCTGCAACAGAGGGTATCTCCAAAGCCTGGATCAGTAACATTACCGCTAAAAAAGATACCGCTACAGCAATTGGGACGTATGCAGGGTTTCAAAGTATCTGTACCATGATCGCAAGTTCAGTAGCGGGATTTACCTGGTATCAGTTTGGAGCAAATGTCACATTCTATATTACTGGTGGTGCAACGGTATTAATAACCCTGTATTTCATTTTTTTGGTACCTCATTTAGAACCAGTTGACTAACCATTTATGGACACTTTATTACTTAACCAGGTATAACTAAACTGCAGCAGTAATACCCGAAGCACGATCAGTTTGATAGAATAAGGTTAACCTGCCACAGACACACCAATTAATTTTCCAATTCCGAAAGTGATGGCGGCAGCTGCAAGTCCAAAAAATACCTGCCTGAATCCTGAATACCAAACATTTTTCCCTGTAAATAATGTAATGGCAGCACCGATCAAAAACAATCCCGCTGCACTTGCACCCACACTTATTAAAATAGCTGGCACTCCACTTAAAAACATAAATGGCAATACGGGAATTATTGCACCCACTGAAAACAAAATGAACGAATAAACAGCTGCTTCCATAGCTGAGCCTTTCAATTCCTCTGCGTTGATTCCCAATTCTTCCTTCACCAGTATTTCGTGGGCATGAGCAGTATCTTTCATAATATCGCTTGCCATCTGGAGGGCCTGTTCTTCAGGAATACCTTTTGCCATATAGATCAAAGCCAATTCTTTCTTTTCCCCTTCTGGGTTTGCTTCCAATTCTTCCATTTCGATTTGCATCTGGTTCTCATATAATTCCTGCGAACTTTTTACAGATATCCACTCACCCAATGCCATTGACAAAGCGCCTGCCAATAAACCCGCAAGCCCTGTAAGTAATACGGTATCGCCACCGGCCGTTGCGCCTGCTATACCCATGACCAGGCTGAAATTGGAAACCAACCCATCATTGCCTCCTAATACTGCAGCACGGATCGCATTACCACCTACAGAGCGATGTTGTCGTTCGAATTTTGCCAGGTGATTACCAGCGGTATCTTTCTGTTTCTCCAGGATTGTCTGAAGAATTTTTACATGTGTTGTTTCTGTACCGGAAATGGCTTTTTGCTGCTTTTGTTTTGTTGAAATGATAGCAGTAGCTAAACTTTTTTCTGTATCCATTAAAGAGCCAAGCACATAATCATATCCAAATATTTTACCGATACGATTTAATATTTTGGCACGCCAGGAAGGCTTCATTAATTCATCAATTGAAATTTTCTGTTTGGCCGCAAATGCAACCGCATGGCTTTTTTCAATATCGCTCATCTGGTGATAAACCGATGCGATGGTAGCGTCAGCCTCCTGTTCTGCCAGTTTCTTGTATAAGTAACTTGCATCGATTTCTGTCTGGATATTTTTATTCATTTGATAATAATATTACTTAGTGTATAATATAAATGTCAATCATCCCCATCTTCATTTCTCCTATCATTAGCTTTCTGAAAATTTTTAACCCGTTTACTTTCTTCTGCATCCATGGATTGCTTTCCATTGCTGATAATATCATGCTCATTGCCGCTTTTATGGCAGGAAGCACACCGGCTGATCTGATAAATACCTTCTTCATTGTGCTCAGCAATAATTTTACTTTCAGAATGTTCATGACATCCATAACAGGTAACTACTTTAAAATCTTTACCGGTATGACAAGTATTGCAGGTTGCTTGATGATTCCGATCTAATACAAAATAACTACTATGATCAAAAGTAGAAGGGACCCATTGTTTGGTACTATGACATTGATTACAATTTGATGTTATCAACTGATGATAGCTGTCTGCTGGTTTAAGGTGGCAATTATTACAGTTATTTTTATTAACTTCTACTAACAGATCATGATTAAATGTAGCACCCGATTTCCATCCATTCGTATTGTGGCAACTATTACATTTGTTTGTTACTAGTTGATGTAAGTTATCTATTGGTTTGTTATGACAACTCACACAATTACTGATGACCGTTTGTTCGAGCATTTCGTGGTTGAACCGATTTTTATCTATCACAGGATGTTTTCCCTGGTGATCGGTATGACATGATGTACAGGTTTGCTGCAGCAAATGCATATGAAACCTGGTTTTTTGATTGGAAGGGATGGTATCACTGTTAATCAAAGAATCCATTCCTATTTTTTCAATCGCATGACAGGATATACATTTCTCATTTGAAATTCCTTTAAGCAACGTATGACAGGACTGGCATTTATTATTTAACATTTGATGTTCTGCTGTCAGCTCTCCAGGGTTGATCATGGCATGAGGAAAAAAATAACTCAGCGCAATGCAGGCAATGATGATCAATATAACAATGGTCTTCCTCATTTACTAAAAAGGATTATACTGATGATATGCAATAAGGCAAGTACACTTAAAAGTAATGTGATGGGCAGGTGAACCACTCTCCATTTTTTCATCATGTCTACAGTAATTGAATCGAAGAATAATTGCTTGTCTGCCAATTCCTTTGTTTCGCCGGCGTTTAACAGGGCAAGCCTTCTTTCCTTTAAAGATTCATTTGCTTTCTTTAAGAGAAATTTTCCCACCAAACCGCTACCTACAGTAATTAGTAACATCAGGATGGCCATCCAGGGCAACCAGGCATTGAAGTGAATGCCTGCATGTACCAGCAACATGATTGAACCGATCCATGCCAGGTATTCATGCAGTTGTAATAATTTTTTTGGTGAACCTGATTGAATGATCTTTCGTTTTCTTAGCGAATACACAAAAGATCCGACGACAAAAAATGTTCCGATGATACCTAAGTAACGACCAATAAAAACTAAATGAAAAAAGTGTAGCAAAAAATCAATCCCGATTGCCAACCCTATCATGAGAGCATACCATTGAATGAATGGCAGAACGTATTTGATAAGTAGAGGCTTTTCCATATTGGGCTCTTTTCCAATGATTAATCAAGCAAATGCTGATTTTAGAAATATCATAACTACTAATACAGAATGTTTCTGTAGTTTAAGTCTTTAATTAATTCTAAAGTTGACTGATTTAAGGAATATGGCCTATGATATTGGTCATAAGAGAAATGCCAAACTAAATAGAAAGAAAAGCAATAGAAATTGGCTTGAAAATTTTATCGTCTATTCCACCCCAATCTCATCCACAAAAATATGCGTATCGCCTCCTGCTCCTTCATGCCAGGATGGAAGTTTACCAAATTGATGTGCCCTGATGCGTATATACCTGGCCGGTATGGATTTAAAAGATGCCTCTATTTGTTTGATCTGTACCTGTAGATCTTCGATGGCCAGAAAATCTTCGCCGGAATAAACCTGCTGATATTTTTTCCCATCCACCGATACTTCCACCGCTATTTTAGAAGGCACTACGATCCATGCCCTGGTATCCTGCAGGAATCCGGCTGTTACCTTCGAAACAGGCTGAACCTTGCCCAGGTCGATCTGCACATTCATATCTGTCTTCTGGTATCCCTGCCAGTTACCCATCCGCCAGTTTGTTGTACCCCGTATACCATCCACCAATCCCTCTGCCCCCCCTCCATCATACTGTGGTTCATAAGAAGAGAGCAAATTCACCGCCCAGTTGTGTGGAATCTTCCGGTAGGTTGCCTGCGTTATAAAACTTTTATTTCCTTTCTGATCAATGGCGATCGCCTTAACAGTTAATGATGAATTGATCTGTAATGGCTTTAAATATCGTGATGATAATTCAGAAGGGTCCGATCCATCCAGGGTATAGAATATCCTGCAATTCTTTTGACTACAACTAATGGGAATCCTTTTCGAATTTTTATATGGCATCTTTCCTCCACCGATCACTGGATTTAACACAAACGGAATGTTTAACGCAGCAGTTGATGGTTGCTTTACAGATAATTTACTTCCAAACCATTTTGAAGGTTTCTCGCCCATCATGAATGTGACAAGTCCACCCTGAACAATATCTTCATGGCGTAAGAATGCGGTATCCCAATTACGCGGACGAAGCGATGCTGCAGTACTTAATAATGCCTGTTGAACATAGATGTTTTTTTCACTTGCATTCGCTGCATTAATGATAAATGATTTTCCATTTTCCAATTGAATTTCAGCCAGGTTAAACAATGGAGAGCCGATCATGTATTGATTACTGCCTGGGGTTACCGGGTAAAAGCCCAATGCGCTGAGCACATACCATGCACTCATCTGGCCACAATCTTCATTACCGATCAAACCATCCGGTGAATTTTGATACATGGTTTGCATGACCTGTTGCACAAGTTTCTGTGTCTTATATGGACTATTTGTATAGTTGTAGAGATAAATGATATGGTGACTGGGTTCGTTTCCGTGGGCATACTGACCGATAAGACCGGTTATATCACTTTGATCTCTACCTGTTGTTTGAGAAGAAGCCGCAAAGAGACTATCCAACCTGTTTTCAAATTTCTTTATACCACCAGACATTTGAACATATCCCGGAATATCCTGTGGCATATAAAAAGAATACTGCCAGCTATTGGCTTCTGTAAAATAATTATTCACTTCTCTCGGATCAAAGGGCTTCAACCAGTCGCCATTTTTGCGGGGGCGCATGAAGCCCGTAGCCGGATCGAAAAGATTTTTATAAAACTGTGACCTTTTCATATACTGCAGGTAATCGTTACGGTTACCCATCTTATTTGCAAACTGTGCAATGCACCAGTCATCATAGGCATACTCAAGAGTCTTGCTGACACTTTCCGGTTCATCTCCTGTTTCGAGTAATCCATTACTGATGTAGGCAGGTAAACCAAGGTGATCCCAGTTGGCACTTTTTTTCATCGCTTCCAGGGCAAGTGTTGTATCAAAATCGTTTATCCCTTTCAGGTAGGCATCTGCAATGACCGGTACGCTGTGATAACCGATCATACAATCTGTTTCATTACTGGCCAATTCCCAAACAGGTAACCTGCCTCCTTGCTGGAATTGAACCAGGAAAGTTTTAATATAATCTACTGTCCGGGCCTGGTCAATGATCGTATACAGCGGGTGTGCGCCACGGTAAGTATCCCATAAGGAAAACACAGAGTAATAATTAAAACCATCCGCCAGGTGAATGGCATTGTCGCGGCCACGATACTGGTGATCAACATCCATATTGATGTTTGGCACAATCGCTGTATGATATAATGCCGAATAAAAGATCGCCAGCTTGTTGGTATCCTTGCTGGTTACCGATATCCTTGACAATTCAGCGTTCCATGCAGTGGTGGCAGCTTCTTTCGTTTGATCAAAATTCCAGCCAGGCAATTCGGCTTCCAGGTTATTAATAGCACCCGCAACACTTACCGGTGAAATAGCCACTTTTACCAACAGGCTATCGGCTTCTGTTTGATTGAAACTGAAAAATGCTTTTAGGTTTTTAAACCCATTCAATTCATTGATGCGATCTGCCTGTAGAGTATCATTTAACCAGATACCTTTATCCATAATTGGCCGGGAGAATTTCATTACAAAAAATACGTATTGATTGGTTGCCCATGCCTTGCTTCTACGCATACCGGTGACCGTTACACTGTCTTCGATACGGATCGATGACTCAATTACTTCATCCCGATGTTTTAAATCCAGTACCAGGTGCTGGGCAGCTTTCGCAGGAAATGCATATCTATGAAAACCTACCCTTGTGGTGGCTGTCAGGCTGGCCATTATTTGATCGTCCTGCAGCATCACCTGGTAAAACCCTGCAGCTGCTTTCTCCTTTATATGATTGAACCTAGATCCATAAATCTTATTATCAGGTGAAGGACGACTGCTCATAGGCATGAGTAGAATATCGCCATAATCACTAACGCCGGTACCACTGAGATGTGTATGCGAAAATCCATACATAAAAGAATCGGAGTAATGGTAACCACCACATCCATCCCAGCCATCGAGCCTGGTATCCGGACTCAACTGTACCATGCCATGTGGCAGTGTAGCACCAGGGTATGTATGGCCGTGGCCTCCTGTTCCTATAAATGGATTTACAAAGCTTGCAAAATTAGTTTGAGCCCGGGTGCTACCTGTCAATAACATCATGCATGCCAATAAACGGATCGATCTTTTCATTCTGATGAATTGGTTCAAAAAATATTTTTTGGTCACAAAATGCGCAAAGTCTTACATAAAGATCCTAATGTAATATGATAGGAATCTGCTCCAGAAATATCTTCCTGTGTTCCTTGTGTGAATCTTTGTGTCCCTTGTGTTTAAAATAATGGAAATAAAAAAGCTTCCCAATGGGAAGCTAAGATACTTGATAAATGCTGTTTGCTTTAAAATGGCAGGTCATCTTCAACCGGCACCTGGCTGGCAGGTGGAGCTGTACGCATTGCCGGAGCCGGGGCGGCACCAGCATAAGAAGCATTCCCCTGGTTTGATCCCTGGGCATCGTCTTTACCACCCAACAACTGTATGCTTTGAACACGCATACGAAGTGTGGCTGCAACCTGGCCTTCTTTATTGGTGTAACCATCCGCTTCAGGTGAACCTTCGGCATATACCATTTTACCTTTGGTGAGATACTGAGCCACGGCGGTACGATCCGTCCAATAAGCACATTCAACCCAGGTGGTACGCTCTTTTTGTTCGCCTTTACTGTCTTTGTAACGTTCTGTGTGTGCCACGCTGAAGTTGATCACATTTTTCCCGTTCACTTCCTTTAAGATGCAATCCTTACCAAGATTGCCTACAATCTGTAACTTAATCATAACATGTTTTTTAATGATGAATCGATGTATCTGGTTTTGCTAAAGTTATGGTTTAATTAAAATCACTAGTTCATTTTTTTCTTCAAAGTACTCACCTGATCCTGCAAGTTATTCACAAGATTGGCGAGAGAATTTACATCCCAACGCTGCTGGGTGGCAACCTTGCCAATCACCACCTGCGCCTGCCATAGTTCTACAATGTCTTCTGCATTTACCTGGTAAGGCTGGTAAGTGGGGTTATCGCTGACCAGGGAAACTTTTTGTTTACTCCTGTTATTTTTTACGATCCTTTTATATACAATTCCTTCATTGCGGCTTACGACGATGTAGGCATTATTGTTTTTCACATCATCCAAGGATTCTACCTTTTCACCAACAATGATGCTACCACTGGGCGTGGGCAACATACTATCCCCAATGATCTCAAAAGCCCGGTAATGCCCACCGGTAAGCATGGGTAATGTGAACGTGTTGAGTTCATCAATGAATTCACTGTCGGCATAACCGGTCATATACCCCGCCGCTGCTTTGATCGGCACGAAGTGTATCACGTTTCGGTCGGCAGTCGCCATTTTTTGTTGTCGACGACGGGCCAGGTAACTATTGCTGCCTGCTGTATTGCTGACATCTTTGAGCAACAATTCATCAAGACTCAGCTTGAACATATCGGCTACGATCTCCAGCACATCCAGCCTTGGATCAGCCCTTTCTTCTTCATATGCTCCAATCAACGAGCGTTTGATATTTAGTTTGTTTGCAAATTCTTCCTGGGTCCATCCACGAAGTTTGCGCAGGTATTTCAGATTTTGTCCGGCTCTTGACATGGTAAACTAATTTGATTAGTACAAATATACTAAATAGTTTAGTTTATCAAAATTTATTTTTTAGCCACTTTTTTCAATAGAGTCACAATTCACCGGGTAGTGCTTATTTTTGCTCAAAACCAACTATATGCAAACGATCTTAGTGATACATAGTATTTTACGATGGGCTGTTTTATTATTCGGCGCCTGGACCCTCCTGAATGCCCTTACGGGTGTAATGAGCAAGCGGATCTATAATGCAGGCGACAACCGGAGTAACCTGTTTTTCATGATCAGCTGCGACATCCAGTTATTGATCGGGTTGATCCTGTTCTTTTCCAATTCGTGGTTCGATAAAGTAAAAGCAGGCATGGGTGATGTGATGAAAAATCCTGTAGACCGTTTCTTCACTGTTGAACATGCCGGTATGATGATCCTCGCCTGGATACTGGTTCACGTTGGCCGTAGCTCGGTAAAAAGAGCACCCAATGATGCAGCCAAACATAAAAAAATGCTCATATTTTTTGGATTGGCATTTTTAATTATCATTGCATCCATTCCATGGCCGTTTCGTGCAGAGATCGCCAGGCCATGGTTAAGAATGTTTAATTAATTCACAAAGCTTATTTAAGGATACTATTATAATGGCGAAAAAGAAAGAGAAACCGGTCATCCTGATCACAAATGATGACGACATAACATCGAAGGGTATACGCAGTTTAGTGGAGGCGGTAAAAGACCTCGGTACTGTAGTGGTAGTGGCGCCCGACCGGCCACAGAGTGGAATGGGACATGCCATCACTATCGGCTCTCCCCTGCGCATGAACCGCATGAATCTTTTCGGTGATGTAGAAGCCTGGCAAACCAGCGGCACGCCTGTTGATTGTGTGAAGCTGGCGGTAGACAAGATCCTTCATCGCAAACCCGATCTGTGCCTAAGCGGCATCAACCATGGTGCCAATCATTCCATTAACGTGATTTACAGCGGCACCATGTCGGCCGCCATGGAAGCAGCCATTGAAGGTATTCCGAGCATCGGATTTTCCCTGCTCGATTATAGCTATGACGCTGATTTCACGGCTTCCAAAGAAGTAGTGCGCAAGATCGTAACACAGGTATTGCAACAAAAATCGGAAAAACACCTGCTGCTCAATGTAAACATTCCTGCGCTTCCACCCGAAAAGATCAAAGGCATCAAGATATGTAAACAGGCTTATGCTAAATATGAAGAAGACTTTTCAGAAAGACTCGATCCGCATGGGAAAAAATATTATTGGCTGACGGGAGAATTCAAGAATTTCGACAAAGGTAAAGACACCGATGTGTGGGCGCTCGAACATAATTATGTAAGTGTGGTACCTGTTCAATTCGACCTCACGAATTATGCATTAAAAAAACAAATGGAAAAAAGCAATCTCTTCAAATGATCTTCAAAAAAGACAATTTCATATTCGGACTCATTCTTGGCATGTTATCTCCCATACTGGGTTTGCTGCTTTTCAAAATATACAAATTCGGTATATTCACCTACAAGGAAACATTTCAATTTATCACGTTGGAACCGGGATTTAAGACACTGTCGGTGGGGCTAAGCCTCTCCCTTTTACTAAACGCTTTTTTGTTTACGATGTATGTCAACAATGGAAAAGATAAAACAGCGAAGGGAATATTTGCATTTACGATGGTATACGGACTATTCATCCTGATCGTAAAAACGGTGTACTAGTTACCGAAATTCTTTAACGAAGCATTAAATATATCTTGTCATTTCCTTAACAGCAAAAACAGGGAAATGGGTGCATCTTTGTATCCTACAATTCAAACAAAGATTTTCTCATAAGCAGTTAGTTTTGGTAAACGGAGCCCTTATTCTTAGGGGCTCCTCTCTTTTTATACAGACTGGAATAATCCATCCACGAATTGCTGCTTATCAAATACCAGGAGGTCTGTCGCTTTTTCACCAACTCCAATAAATTTTACCGGGATCTTAAATTGATCGGCAATGGCGATCACTACACCACCTTTGGCTGTACCATCCAGCTTTGTTATAGCCAGTGCGGTGACTTCGGTTGCTGCCGTAAAATGCTTGGCTTGTTCCAGCGCATTTTGACCTGTACTGCCATCCAATACCAACATTACTTCATGCGGTGCTTCCGGTATTACTTTCTGAATAACTCTTTTTATTTTGGTGAGTTCATCCATCAGGTGAAGTTTGTTGTGCAACCTTCCGGCCGTATCAATGATGATCACATCAGAATTACGGGACACACCACTGATCACCGTATCATATGCTACAGATGCGGGATCGCTGCCCATTTCTTTTTTAACAATCGGAACATTGGTACGTTCACTCCAGATCGTAAGCTGATCTACTGCTGCAGCCCTGAAGGTATCAGCAGCGCCTAATAAAACTGATTTGCCGGCAAGGGAAAAATTATGCGCAAGCTTTCCGATGGTGGTCGTTTTACCAACGCCATTTACGCCAACTACCAGGATAACATGTGGTTTATGACCAGCAGGTAAAGCGTAATTCACATAGCTGGTATCCTGTGGGGAAGCCACCATCAGGTTCTGTATCTCTTCCTTTATAATTCTGTTGAGCTCAGCCGTATTTAAGTACTTATCCCGTGCCACCCTTTTCTCTAATTGATCAATGATCTTCACCGTGGTTTCCACGCCAACATCGGCACTTACGAGGGCATTCTCCACATCATCCAGCACTTCTTCATCCACCGTGCTCTTACCTGCGATGGCCTTGGTTAATTTCCCAAAGAAACCTTCCCGGGTTTTCTGTAAACCCTGGTCGAGCGATTCCTGTTGTTGCTTTTTTCCAAATAACTTATCAAATAATCCCATGGTGTGGCGGGTTTGTGGTTGTGTGAATGTGATGCTGGATACTAGATACTGGATGCTGGATGCTGGATAGATCATTCCATTAGGAACAGAATCATAATAACTATGAACCAAAATCCAGAAACTAGTATCCCAGTATCCAGCATCCAGAGCTTCTGCTTCCTCCCTTCCATAAACAAACAAAGCCATCCTGAATATTCAGAACAGCTTTATACGTATAATCTTTTCATCAGATCTTATTGACCCAAATGTTCTTTGATCTTGTCTTTGTGTACGATCGCTTCT
>JAKQKY010000495.1 GCA_029560415.1 Bacteroidota bacterium
ATTGATCAACTCACGGAGTTGTGTATCCGAACTTACCAGTACATAGTTGTGTGGGCTGTTGTGAATGTTTTTACCTGGCACAACCTCCGTTTCCGGTTCATCAATACTTGTTTCAACAGTTGATGTCTGGGCATCTACAGCAGCAGCATTTCCAAATAGATCCATTTGTCCGGGTGACGCTTTTTTCACTTTAGGTTCAGCAGAATGATTCCAGACTTCAGCCTGTACATTGATGTCTTCTCCTAATATGCGTTTGCCAAGTGTTTTAAATTCAAGTTCCTCAAATACCTGTTTAAGCGCATCTTTATTCATTTCCTTGATCCTGAAATCTTCTTCATGAAAAACGGTTGGAACGTTGATGAGGATGGTCGCCAGTTTTTTACTGAGGATGGCCATCTCCTTTCCTGCCCTTATTTTTTCGCCAACAGATCCTTTGATCTCATCTGCGTGTTCAATTATATTTTCCAATGTTCCATATTCTGCCAGCAATTTGGCCGCGGTTTTTTCACCAATGCCCTTTACGCCGGGGATATTATCTACCGCATCTCCCATCAGGCCGAGTATATCGATCACCTGGCTTACATCTTTAATGCCCCATTTTTCACACACTTCTTTGGGACCAAGTATTTCGAAATTACTTCCCTGGTAAGGCGGCTTATAAATTTTAATGTTTTCGGAAACGAGTTGTCCGTAATCTTTGTCGGGCGTTACCATAAAAACTTCGTAGCCTGCTTTCTCGGCCTGTTTGGCCAATGCACCAATTACATCATCTGCTTCATACCCATCAATGCCGATGACGGGGATGTTGAGGCCTTCGATGATGCGTTTGATATCGGGTACGGCGGCGAGGATGTCTTCTGGCGTTTCCTGCCGGTTGGCTTTATAATCGGCGAAATCGGTATGGCGTTCGGTAGCAGCATGTGTATCGAAACATACAGCCATGTGGGTTGGCTTCTGGTTATTGATAAGATCGAGTAATGTATTGGTAAAACCAAACTGGGCATTGGTGTTTCTTCCTTTGCTCGTGATCCGTGGATTGCGAATAAGCGCATAATATGCCCGGAATACCAGGGCAAAAGCATCCAGTAAAAATAGTTTTTTCTGCATGAGGTAAAAGTAAAACAATTGAAGGGAAATGGGAATGGGAATGTTATAAATGGCCCGGTATTTAAAATGTAATGGGAGTAAATGCATTCAACCGAACGGTTCCCATTCCTCGTCACTAAATTGATGGGTATTTATTAAAATAAATTTATTCAATAATCAGGTTCTGTATATTTATAAAAACGGAACGCTTAACAATAACCCATTCATGACATCTATTTTACCAGCCGGCTTACACGACATTGAACTCCTTACAGAACTTGGCAGGCAAACATTTATTGAATCGCATGGACATAGTGCTGCTCCAGCAGATATCGAAGCATACATTACAAACAAGTTTACCAAAGATGCATGTAAAGCAGCATTGGAAAATGTAAACAATCATTACGCTATCATATACCATGACAATAAACCTGCCGGATACTCGAACATTATATTCGATGTGGCTCATGAAAATATTCCATTTAAAAATGTTACGAAGCTTGACAGGTTGTATTTGCTAAAACAATTTTATGACCTGCGATTAGGATCTATATTATTGAATCATACAATTGATCAGTCGAAACAAAACGGGCAGGCAGGTATGTGGTTATACGTTTGGAAATTAAATGAAAGAGCGGTTCAATTTTATACAAAGAACGGATTCGGAATCATTGGGAGTTTTGATTTCAGCATTTCTGCCAATCATTCGAATCCCAATCATCAAATGTTGCTGATATATTGATCGGTGGTTTCTATCTGCATAAAAAAAGGACATCCTTTCGAATGTCCTTTAAAAAAATATTGAACGAGTTGTGTTATTAAGTTAGTCGTTTATCTACTGCCTTAGCTAAATCTGCGTCATTGCGAGGAACGAATATTGAATGTTTTAGAATTTATACTCCAGGTATGCTGGTAACATTGCCCGCCAGGTTGGCCAGTCGTGTTTCCATTCGGTTCCCCAGATATCCAGTTCATGGTTGATGCCTTTATTGGCCAACACTCCTGAAAATTTACGCGATGCTTCCGGATCTTCATAGTCACCACTGCCGGTGAGTATGTGAATGTGTTTGCTCTTACGGATATTATCCAGGTACCAACTATCTGCCAGGTTGGGCATATAGTGCTGGGGTGAGTTAAAATAAACCTGGTCATCGTAAAATCCTTTCGTGTATTCTGTAAGGTCGTAAACACCACTCATGGCAATTACGCCATCAATGAGATCGGGGCGTTTTAAAAACAGGTTCATGCTATGCAGGGCCCCGAAGGAAGCGCCACAAGTAATGATGGGTGTTTCGGACGATGTATTCGTTTTAATAAATGGAACCACTTCATTATAAACATATTGGTTGAACTGGTTTTGGCGGATGGCTTTGTGCTCACCAGCCATTTCGTTATTTAACCAGCTTTCATTGTTTATGCTGTTGATAGAGAATATACGCACTTTGCCTGCATCAATATAGGGCGCCAGGGTTTCCATTAACTGAAAGCGCTCATACTCCAGGTAATCTGCAGCTGCGGTTGGTACCAGCAATAGGGCAAATCCATAATCGCCATAAGCCACAATAGGCATGTCTTTTTGTAATGAAGGGCTGAACCAGTTGGCCAATTCTCTTTTCATAAAACAGTTAATATTTAGTGGATTGTAAATATAGAAACAATATTTTAATAGAAACAAATGTTAATATGACGTACCGGGAGCCCCCGATTCAAATCTGTTATGGTGAAATAATGGATATCCCTTATTTTTACAGCTATAAAATTCATTACATGATGTTCCGTTTTCAAAGATCCATTGTTGCCGCCCTGTTATTACTTATCAGCTTTACTTCCTGTGAAAAAGAAATGAGTACAGAAAATGGTGGTTCATCTCTTTCTTTGGGAACCAATTCAGGAACCTCGGTATATACTTATAATGGCGCACCCAATATCTGCAGCACCCCGGTTGTAACCGGTACCTACCAGGTTGGCGTTTCACTCGATCTTACCAATACTGTTACCGTAAACGTTGATGTAACAACCCCGGGAACGTATGTAATTTCTACAGCCAATATCAATGGAATGATTTTTTCTTCTGCCGGTACATTTGCCACAACAGGAGCTCAAACGATTACCCTTGTTGGCTCTGGTGTTCCGCTGAATGCAACTACCAGCATCTTTGTTCCTGGTACAAATGGTTGTTCATTTACCATCTCTACTTCCAATGCACCTGTTGTAACAAACTTCCTTCAATGCAGGATCGACGACGTTCCATTTACCTTTAATTTTAGTGCATTTGCCATTAAAAGTGCAGATACTTTATCTATTGGCGGACTAGTTTCGGGAACCAGTTTTGAAGTATTTGCCATTGACATCATTGGATCTACTAATTTACCCACAGGCCAATACCAGGAAGAAGGTGCAGCCCCCGGAAATCCTTTTGTAGAAGTTGGCTATACAGATGATGCATTTGGCATCTGGTATGTAGACATTAATGCGCCGACGCCCCGCACAAACCCATTCAAAGTAACCATTACAGCTATTTCGGCTACACGGGTTAAAGGTACTTTCACCGGGAACCTGTATGATGCAAATGATATAGCGCCCCCCAAAGTGATCACCGCCGGAAGTTTCGATCTGCCGATACAATAAGAGGTAAGTACGTTTCCATTCAATTATTCAAGAACGCCTTCTTTGATTTCTGTCCAAAGTTCACGGTAACATTTGGCTGCATAACTGCTGTTTGCAAATTCCATGACAGGGGCTTTGTGAATGCCCATTTTTTCTACATCACTCAGGTAAGGAATGTAATTCTGGAAAAAGCGTTTGTCTTTATATAATTCTTCCATGATCTCATTGTGAAGGTTCTTACGCAGATCGGTCATGGTGAAGAAACACATCAGCTTACTCATATCCAATTCCTTTTCTTTAAAATAATCCTTCACCATATGATAGGTTCTGATAGATAAAGTGGTTGGAATAACGGGCATAAGCACTATGTCTGCAGCGTTAAAAATATTTTCGCTGAGGGCACTAAAGCCGGGCGGACAATCAATAAACACAAAATCATATTCCTTATCCAGCTGTTTGATCACATTCTTCAGCCTGCTTTTATTTCCTTTCATCTCATCCAGCATGATATCGGCGCTTTTCGATGAATTGTCGGCAGGTATTACATCAAGCAGTTCAAAATCGGAAGACAGGATTGCATTTTCAAGATGAGCATCCTTTGTGATCAGTTTTTTTATCCCAGGATGAACCTTCGGTTTTACTTTATAATAAAAAGAAGATGACCCTTGTGGATCGATATCCCACAAGAGTGTTTTATAGCCATCGGCGGCAGAGAGGTATGCAAAATTCACGCAGCTGGCAGTTTTGCCAACGCCTCCTTTCAGGTTATACAAGGCAATGACGATCATATTAATGTTGTTTTGAAGTTCAGCAGTAAGATAGTAAATTATTTATTTATACGGCTGTGTGTATGCAGATTTGTAAGCAGCGCAAATGTTTCGTTTACTATAAGGATAATCCGTAAATCTCTATCGTTGATTTCCCGCATGAAGGTACCTATTGCTAATTTGCTTAATGGTGGATGGCTTCCTTTTTTCCAGTGCACTACGGCTGATCTTACGGTAGAAAATATATTGCCTGCCATCCCAACGCCAAACGGGCAAGTCATCTCCGGGACCGCCAATGACCAGGTCAGGAAATCCTTTACTCATTGTTGTTAGCACCAGCGGCATGCTACCAGAAAATCCAAAATTGGATTGATAAATACCTTGCTTATTTTTTATGAACAGGAGTACATTGCTGCCGATATTTCCGGATGTGTATGTATTTCCAAAAACGAGGCAGATCTCTTCCGTGCTGTCTTTATTAAGGTCGGTGACCAATACGGTTGCTGTAAATGGAAATTGAATTGCTGTGGGATCATCCCCAAATAAGAATTGCTTTTTATCGGCAGCCAGTACGAAACCGGTATTAAGATAAACCTGGTTTTTTTCTTTGCTGGTCAATTTCGTTTTGATGCCTGAAAACAATAAGCGGGCACCTTCGCTGATACCTGTCTGGGCCTGAACAGCGAAGACATTAAAGAACATCAATATGATGAATACAATTTTCACGAAGGTTGATGCATGCATTTTTATTTTTTCATTTCTGCCAGTTCTTTCTGCAGTTTAAACATTTCATCCCGAAGCCTGGCCGCTTCCATGAAATCGAGATCGCGGGCTGCTTTTTCCATATCTCTTTTCACTGTTGCAATACCTTTTTCCAGTTGAGGGATCGTTTTATATTGAACCTGCTCTTCGGCAGCCACTGGTACGAGGTCTTCATCGGGGCCCACTGAATAAGGGTTTGAAGGATCATATCCTTTTACATCAAGCACCGAGCCCTGTGCAAAAACCTGTTCCCTTGATTTGATGATGGTGGTTGGTGTGATGCCATGCAGGGTATTGTAGGCAACCTGTTTTTCCCGTCGGCGACTGGTTTCATCAATGGTCTTCTGCATGCTTTCGGTCATCTTATCGGCATAAAAGATCACCAGCCCGTTCACATTACGGGCAGCCCTACCCGCAGTTTGGGTCAGACTTCTTTCGTTGCGGAGAAATCCTTCCTTATCGGCATCCATGATGGCCACGAGGGAAACTTCGGGTAAGTCGAGCCCTTCCCTTAACAGGTTAACACCTACCAGTACATCTATTACGCCTAAACGCAGATCTCTTAATATTTCCACTCTTTCCAGTGTATCTACTTCACTGTGGATATACCTTGATTTGATATTGATGCGGCCAAGGTATTTATCCATTTCTTCGGCCATTCGTTTGGTTAAGGTGGTTACCAATACCCTATCGCCACTGGTTACACGCTTATCTATTTCGTCGAGCAGGTCGTCTATCTGGTTCAGTGATGGGCGCACTTCTATCGGCGGATCCAGCAGCCCCGTTGGCCTCACTACCTGCTCTACTACCACGCCCCCGCATTTTTCCAATTCATAATCGCCGGGTGTAGCCGATACATAAACAGTCTGGTTGGTGAGGTTTTCAAATTCATGAAAATTCTGCGGGCGGTTATCCATGGCCGATGGTAACCGGAATCCATAATCAACAAGTACAAGTTTACGGCTCCTGTCGCCACCATACATTCCGCTGACCTGCGGGATGGTCTGGTGACTTTCGTCAATGATGGTGAGAAAGTCATTCGGAAAATAGTCGAGCAGGCAGAATGGCCTGGCACCAGGTTTGCGACGATCGAAGAAACGGGAATAGTTTTCAATGCCATTACAGTAACCCAATTCACGTATCATTTCCAGGTCGTAGTTCACCCGTTCGCTGATGCGTTGCGCTTCTATGTATTTACCTGAACTTTTAAAATATTCTACCTGTGCGGCGCATTCGTCCTGTATCTCACTTACTACCTGCGCCAGCATGTCTTTGGGTGCCAGGTAAAGATTGGCAGGGAAGATGGCGGCATTGTCTACAGCGCTGATCCTTTTGCCACTGCTGAGTTCCAGGGTTTCAATGCTTTCGATCTGGTCGCCGAAAAAACTGATCCGGTAACCAAAATCTACATAAGGCAAGTTGATATCGACCGTATCACCTTTTACCCTAAAACTTCCCCGGTTAAAATCGCCCTGGCTGCGATGGTATAAAGAATTTACGAGTGCATGTAAAAATCCCTGCCGCGAGATCACCTGGTCCTTTTGTATTCGTATGATCCCGTTCTCATATTCAGTTGGATTACCCATACCATAGATACAACTTACACTCGCCACCACAATGATGTCCCTGCGGCCACTTAATAATTGGGCAGTTGCCTGTAACCGAAGCTTGTCGAGCTCTTCATTGATGCTGAGGTCTTTTTCTATATAGGTATTACTCACAGGCATATACGCTTCCGGCTGGTAATAATCGTAATAGGAAACGAAATAACCTACGGCATTGTCGGGGAAGAATTGTTTGAACTCACCATACAATTGCGCTACCAATGTTTTATTATGGGTAAGTACCAGCGTTGGCCTTTGTACATTTTGAATCACATTGGCCATGGTAAATGTTTTACCACTACCGGTTACCCCAAGCAGGGTTTGGTATGGCTCTCCATCCAGGATACCTTCTGTAAGTTTATGAATAGCGCCTGGCTGGTCACCGGCCGGCGCATAACTTGATTTTAAATTAAATGGCATGATGTAATCTGCTTCAATGGCAAAGCCCTCCGGGAGCCCTGTAAAAATAGAAAAAATCGGTGGTTTGTAGCCCGTGATTTCGGTTCATGTATATGACAATGCTGATAACTGCGACAATGGATTGCGTATAGGCTACACCGTCTTATGGTTACAATTGATGGATTTAAGTGATTTGTCAGCTTTATGCATACCTAAACCATCCAAAGGTTACATTAACGTTTTTATTTGTCAATAGGCTTGCTTTCCGGCCAAAATAACGTACCTTTGCGCCCTGAAAAACAGCTCCTGGCTGTTAGCCTGAAGCTGTTGGCCTATTGCCTTCACATATGGCTAATGCCTTGCGCTAAAGCAAATTAACAATGAATATTCGCAACATCGCCATTATTGCCCACGTAGATCATGGCAAAACAACCTTAGTAGACAAGATTTTACACGCAACCAAAGTTTTCAGGGATAACCAGGATACTGGTGAACTCATCATGGACAGCAATGACCTGGAAAGAGAACGTGGTATCACCATTTTCAGTAAAAACGTATCAGTAACCTATAAAGACGTTAAGATTAACGTGATCGATACTCCTGGTCACTCGGATTTTGGAGGTGAGGTAGAAAGGGTATTGAAAATGGCCGATGGCGTATTGCTGTTGGTTGATGCTTTTGAAGGACCTATGCCACAAACCCGTTTTGTGTTGCAGAAAGCCCTGGCGCTTGGTCTTCACCCGATCGTGGTGATCAATAAAGTTGATAAGCCTAATTGCCGCCCCGATGAAGTACACGATGCGGTATTTGAGTTGTTTTTCAACCTGGATGCAACAGAAGAACAGCTTGATTTTCCTACCATCTATGGTAGTAGTAAAAATGGCTGGATGAATACTTCCATCGCAGAAACCACTAACATCCTTCCATTGCTTGATGCCATCCTGGAACATGTTCCGGAACCAAAGGTAAATGAAGGTCATACCCAGATGCAGATCACGTCGCTTGATTATTCTTCATTCCTTGGCAGGATCGCTGTAGGAAAAGTAGCCCGTGGAAGCATCAAAGAAAACCAGCAGGTTGCTTTGATGCAGGCCGACGGCACTATCAAGAAAATGAGGATCAAAGAGCTTTATGTTTTCGAAGGCATGGGCAAGAAAAAAGTATCAGAAGTTTTTGCAGGAGATATTTGTGCAGTAGTAGGGCTTGATGATTTCAACATTGGTGATACCATTGCAGATATTGAAAATCCAGAAGCATTGCCGGTGATCAGTGTTGATGAACCAACCATGAGCATGTTATTTGGTATCAACAACTCCCCTTTCTTTGGTAAGGAAGGTAAATTTGTAACCAGCCGTCACTTACGCGACAGGCTGATGAAAGAAACAGAAAAAAACCTGGCACTTCGGGTAGAGGACAGCGATAGTGCTGATAGTTTCTTAGTGTATGGCCGCGGTATCCTTCACCTGGGTATCCTTATTGAAACCATGCGCAGGGAAGGTTTTGAATTGACCGTTGGACAGCCACAGGTTTTGGTAAAAACGATCGACGGAACCAAATGTGAACCTTATGAAGTACTGGTTGTAGATGTTCCTGCTGAATTCAGTGGCAAGGTAATTGACCTGGTTACGCAACGCAAAGGTGAAATGCTGGTGATGGAAACAAAAGGTGAAATGCAGCATCTTGAATTTGATATTCCTTCAAGGGGTTTGATCGGTTTAAGAAGCAACATGCTCACCAACACGGCCGGTGAAGCTGTGATGGCGCATCGTTTCAGCGAATACAAACCATGGAAAGGAAATATTCCCGGAAGAAACAACGGCGTATTGCTTTCTAAAACAACAGAAAAAACAACGGCGTATTCAATTGATAAATTACAGGACAGGGGACGTTTCTTTGTAGAGCCGGGAGAAGAGGTTTATGCAGGCCAGATCATTGCCGAGCACATTAAGCCAGGAGATCTCGTAGTAAATGCAACAGAACCTAAGAAACTGACCAACCACCGTGCAAGCGGATCGGATGATGCTTCTAAGGCAGCGCCAAGGATCCAGATGTCATTGGAAGAATGTATGGAGTACATTCAGCAGGATGAGTGTATAGAAGTAACGCCGAAAAGTGTTCGTTTGCGCAAAACCATCCTGAATGAAGAAGACAGGAAAAGGGCCAGCAAATCAATGCCACAGGAAGTAGCCTAATTTACTTTACGCAAATGATCATATTATTAAATCCGCTTATGGCGGATTTTTTTTGTGCTATATCCCAGAGCATTCATATAAATATCTAAACAATATATCGATCAGAAAATGCGATGCCTTATTTTTGCATTATGAAAAAGATGCTGATCTTTTTTGGAATTATTTGCCTGCTGTTGTTTTTTTCAAACACAGGATTTACACAATGTGCCATGTGTACGAAAACTGCACAGCAATTAGGTGAAAAGCCTGCACTAGGTCTTAACCAGGGCATTTTGTACCTGATGTTCTCTCCTTTTATTATTGTTGGATTTATTGCTTATCGTTGGTGGAAGAATAACAAAGCTATCGAAGATGATGAAATTAAACAGCAGTAATATTTTCGCTGCTTTTAATATTGTTTAATGAAGCGATACATGTTAAACTGATTTCCTTCAGCTTCTATTTTATCTTTTAAGTCTTTTTTCGTTAGACCCTTCATGCGTCGAAGTTGTATAATGTGCCATGCTTTTTCTGCAAGCAGCCAGCTTTTTTTATCACCCGATCTTTGTTGAATTAAAACCTGCTCAATGGCGTTTTGCAATTCAACAATGCCTTCCTGTTTACTGGCAACTGTTTTTAAAACGGGAATTTCCTGGCTATGATTGCTAAAAGCCGGTGCCAGCATCATGCGCAGGTTCTTTACAAAAGTATCAGCACCTGGCCTGTCTGCTTTGTTCACCACGAAAATGTCTGCGATCTCCATCAGGCCTGCTTTCATTGTTTGTATTTCATCCCCTGCCTCGGGTACAATCGTTACAATGGTTACGTCTGCCAGCCCGGCAATTTCAATTTCACTTTGTCCAACCCCAACCGTTTCAACCAATATATAATCAAAAGGAGCGCATTTAATCACATCTGTGATCTCGATGATGGCAGGATGTAGTCCGCCCAGGGAGCCTCTTGTAGCCAATGACCTGATGAATACATCCGGGTTGTTGTACCATTGACTCATGCGGATGCGATCGCCCAGCAAAGCACCTAAGTTAAAAGCTGATGATGGATCTATACAAAGCACTGCAACTTTTTTTCGTTGTGCAATAAGCTGCCCGATCAATGCATCGGTGAGGGTACTTTTTCCTGCACCTGGCGGACCTGTGATACCAATGACAGGTGTTTTTGACGTGGGCAACGATTCCAGGAAATGATCATATCCTTCCCATTCATTTTCAACCAATGAAATGGCACGGGCCAGCGATTTTATATCACCGTGAACTATGTCCTTTTTTAATTGTTGCCACATAGTGCTAAAATAACTTAGATACAGCATATTTATGGCATAGACGATTTTAATTTTTTTTCAACCATGCATAGTTGCTATTTTGCAAGACTATAAAAAAAGACTGAGTGGGTAATCATGGCATTTCTGTAATCATTCCGAACTACAATGGCAGGCACATCCTTCCCCAGGTACTTCCTTCGTTAATGGAAGCACTGATAAACAGCGGGCTTCCTTACGAGGTGATTGTATCTGATGATTGTTCAGATGACCAATCGGTAGATTACCTGCACGAAAACTTCCCCTTGATCATTACCATAGAGAACAAAATGAACCGCGGCTTTTCTCCTACCATCAACATGGGTATACAGGAAGCGAAGTATGAATATGTATTATTACTGAATAGTGACGTGAAACTTTCGCCAGATTATTTTTCCGGGTTAATGAGGTATTTTGACAGGGATGATACTTTTGGTGTAATGGGCCGCATCATTGGATGGAATGACGATGAGATACAGGATGCGGCCAAATACCCGCGGTTTGCGGGTGCCAAAATAAAAACAACAGGTAACTATTACGCATCAACGCCGAAGAAAACCGATTGGCTTTATTCCATGTATCTGTCCGGAGCCAACGCATTGGTATCCCGGAGCAAATTACTGGCTCTCGGAGGTTTTGACGAAATTTTTGCACCATTCTATGTAGAAGATTTTGAGATCAGCCTGCGTGCCTGGCGCCTTGGCTGGAAATGTTATTATGAACATTTTGCGGTATGCCGTCACCAGACCTCGCTAACGATCAAATCGAAAAGCAGTAAAACTTATATCAATTCTATTTATTACCGGAATAAGATGTTCCTGCATGCCATCCATCTATCGGGCTTCCATCTTTTCCTTTGGTATATACAACTCCTGCCGGAAACGATCATACGCTTACTGACGTTGCGGTTTTATTACCTGCGTTCATTAAAGTATTTTTTCAGGAACAGGAAAAGGGCATCGCAATCGAGGCAGAAATTTGTAATGCTGGGGCAAGCAACAGGTATGATGCTGAATGTGCAGCAAGTAGTAACGGTGATCAAACGATCGCTGAAAAATGTTGACATAAAACGATTTTAACTGTCATGAAAGAGTACGATTACATCATTGCCGGCGCCGGGTTGTTTGGCGCAACATTCGCCCACCAGGCCAGGAAACAGGGAAAGAAATGCCTGGTGATCGACAGGCGGGCGCATACAGGAGGCAATACTTTCTGCCGAAACGTAAATGGCATCAATGTACATGAATATGGTGCACATATCTTTCATACCAATGATAAAGGCATCTGGGATTTTGTAAACAGTTTTGTGGAATTTAACCGGTATACCAATTCGCCTGTAGCCAATTACCAGGGCAGGTTATATAACCTTCCTTTTAACATGAATACCTTTTACCAGTTATGGGGTGTAAAAACACCTGAGGAAGCAGAAAAGAAAATAAAGGAACAGGTAGCTTCTGTGAGCATCTCAAAACCAGTAAACCTCGAAGAACAGGCGCTGCTGCTGGTTGGTCCGGATATTTATGAAAAACTGATCAAAGGATATACAGAAAAACAATGGGGCAGAAAGGCAACCGATCTCCCGGCATTCATCATAAAGCGTTTACCCGTTAGGTTTACTTTCGATAATAATTATTTCAACGACCGTTACCAGGGAATACCGCAAGGTGGCTATAACCTGCTTACCGCCGGGTTGCTGGAAGACATTGAAGTAAAACTCAGCACCGACTTCCTGGCAGACAAAGATTATTTTACCAGCCTGGCCGATAAGGTTGTGTATACCGGCGCATTGGATGAATATTATGGATACCGGTTTGGCGCTTTGCAATACAGGAGCCTACGCTTTGAACATGAACAGCTTGATATCGCCAATTACCAGGGCAATGCAGTGGTGAATTATACAGAAGCATCGATCCCATTTACCAGGATCATCGAGCACAAGCATTTTGAATTTGGCACACAGGCCCATACCATCATCACGAGGGAATATCCTGCCGAATGGACAAAAGGCATGGAACCCTATTACCCGGTGAATGACGATCAAAACATGGAACGTTTCAAACAATACCAGCAACTGGCAGCGCAGGAAAAAAATGTTTTGTTTGGAGGCCGGCTGGCCGAATATAAATATTACGACATGCACCAGGTGATCGCCGCAGCACTGGTAACAGCCAGGAAAGAACTGGCGGCTGAATAATAGTTCCTCATTTATTTTTTATCGAAAACTACAATGGGAAGATGTTGAACAGACAAGCCATTGTGCAGGATGTACAGGTTCATCAACCGTTCTGCCATAAACCCGGGCGCCCGTTTCTGGTACGTATCATTTTTTACAGGTAATCGTTTGTGTACTTCAAAAAGGATATCAAATAACCAGGTTAAATAATCATTCCAAACGGCACCTGTTGTGATCATCATATTGGCAATGGCCAATTGAATGCGATTACAAAAAATATTGAGAGAGGATTCATAAGAAGGATATTTCTCCACTATCACCTGCTTTAAAATCTGCCAGTCTTCGGCCGGGTGGTCCCTTACATATTGTTCTTCGATCGTGATCAGCACTTTCCTTTGTAACGATGCATTAACAAGGTGTGGAAGGATCACATCGGCATCTTGCAATTGCCGCAGTGCGGCCTTTTTCAGCGATTCATTTACATAAGCTTTGATATTTCCTTCTGTAGGTTTCTTATGCAATATTTTTTTATTTCGATCAAATAATCCGGTATACGGTGCAGCAAAATAACGCCTGTAATGAGAGGTACCCCATACATCGTTTGGTTGCATGCCTGCATTTTTCCAAACCCAGTACATCATGGTCAGTTCACAGAAATAAGGATTTAACTGGCTGATATGATCACCAGTGTCAT
>JAKQKY010000507.1 GCA_029560415.1 Bacteroidota bacterium
AATGCTAAATAGCAAAAGAGCAATGATGATAATGATGCGCCAGGGTTTCATAAAAATTATTGTAGCGCAATAATAACCATAATCAGCACGAAGAAAAAATTGAATAAATTTAACGTGTAGTACTATTAAAAGTGGTTTAAAATTTAACGATCTTCATGATCAGGGCCTTGTGCAAAAGCTTAATCAGTGAACCATCCCGAAAAAGGATATAATTCCTGCCCACTAAATTCGGCCAGGCGGGTTTTGGAACTCTTTTTTGCAGCACGCCCCGACGAGCGAAGCGATTTCGGGGAATAAGAAAAACGCAATATTAATATGATGTGATATCTAATACTACTTTCTATTAGATAACGCTTTCGAACTTAAGAGTAGCGATCAAAAGTTCATGCTACCGGAGAACTAAAGTTGAACAAAGCTGGAGAACGAATTGGTTGTATATAATTCGTTCTTGATTTTTTGGTTCTTTTTGATCAAGCAAAAAGAACAGTAAGAAATGATATTTAAGGCTATTCAATGAAAGTGTATTTAATCCTTCATAAAGGTTTTGCCTGCCCCGACGAGCGAAGCGGATCTCGGGTGGAGAAGCAAAAAAGTAAGAGTTACATTTATAAAGAATTTAAAGTAGTTATTCTCTTTTTAGATTAATCAATAGCACAACACGTTAGAAGTAAGTAATAACCGATCATCCATCAAACCATGACCATACGAAAAATATTATTAGCAGGCATTATGATCCTTACCATTCATGCTTGTAAAGAATCATCTTCTGAAAAGAAATCTTCAGACAAACTGGTTAATGAAAAAGCCCAGAACATCGGTACTCTTACAAAGCCAGTAAGCATCGAATACTACCGGTTTAAACCCGACAGCCTGGCCGGTCTGGAGATAAAAGGTTTCCAGATCGATCAAGCTTACCAGCTTGGGGATCAAAAAATAATGACGGGTTACTATCAACCGGTTGATGGAAAGATTGTACCCCCGGATACTGAAAAGGATAACGGACGTCGCATGTTATTCCTGAAAAACAACAATGATATCCTATTCAAATCGACAGGAACCGGCGATACTTATTTATATGAGCCTTATTTTTTTAAAAATAAGGAGAATAGAAAAACGATCGTTATTTGTCAGTTAGCCTTTGAGTACTTTTTTGGCGGCGAAGCATTTTTGATCCAGGATGATGCCATAAAGTACATGGGGAATATAGATGTGGAAGGAGAGGATCCGGAATCTAAATTGGTCGATATCGTTAGCATCAATGAATCGGACAACAAGATCATTATTTCATTTAATGCAAAAACACTCATTTTAGAACCAGGTTCCAAAGACATTAGGGTGAAAAATAAAAATATGCGGTATGAATATGATGGAAGTAGTTTTAGGTTTATAAAGTAAGACCTGCTACTAATAAAGCAATGACTCCCGGACTGAATCCGGTCAGGCGGTTTTTTCGGAGCTCCTTTTTGATTGCATGGACGAGCGAATCGGAACCCGGATAACAAAAAGCGATTCAGGGAAATTGATTCTATTTTAGATTTAACTATAACACAAATCTTTATATCTTAATAATATGGCAAGTGACTATTTAGACAGTGCAAAAAAGCAATTTGAGTATTATAAAATGCTTGGAGAAAAAACATTCTCACAACTTACAGACGAACAGCTTTTCATTCAACTGAATGAAGAAAGCAACAGCATTGCCACTATTGTAAAACACTTATGGGGAAATATGCTTTCCCGCTGGACCGATTTTTTAAATACAGACGGAGAAAAAGAATGGCGGCAAAGAGATGCTGAATTTGAAAACGATATTACCGACAGAGCCGAACTGTTACAAAAATGGAATGAAGGTTGGGCCTGCCTGTTTAACGCAATTAATCCGCTCACCGAAGATGACTTACAAAAAGAAGTATTCATACGCAACCAGGGTCACAGCATAACAGAAGCGATCAACAGGCAACTGGCCCATTACCCTTATCACATTGGACAAATTGTATTCATTGGAAAATTGTTGTGCAATGATAAATGGACATCCCTTTCCATTCCAAAAGGAAATTCAACAGCCTATAACGCAGATAAATTTGCCCAGCCAAAACATAAGCAACATTTTACCGATGAATATATCAATAAAAAAAATGAAGGCCAGCAATAAACGATCAGGCTCCTATTGTATGAACAACAATGATAACAACAATCATTAACAAAATTTAAAATTGAAGTATGACCATTTCAGCATTTATTTTAACCCAGCCAGCAGACAGGCAAGCACTGTTAACTGAACTTCATGACATTATTATCCAAAATGATAAAACGGTTACGCCGGTCATTGCACCGATGATGGGGAAAGAAATGATCATTTATAATGCGCCCGGGATTTTTAAGTATGGACTTGCCAGTGTTAAAAATTATATGTCTTTGCATGTATTGCCGATGTATGGTTCACCCATCCTGTACGAAAAATATAAGGCATTATTAAAAGACGCTGCTTTCCAAAAGGGCTGCATTAACTTCAAAAACAAAGACGAAATGCCACTGAATATTGTAAAAAAATTAATTGTGGATTGTTCTAAAATTGACCTTCTTGCGATCAGGGAAGAATATCTCAGATCTAAAAAGAAAAAAGCTTAAGTGAGTTGCTAGCAGTTGACAAAGCATGGGCTACATTGCAATTGACCTTCAGGGACCTCTTTTCACAGAAATGCATATAACATCAATACTTGGTTTGTTATTTGCTTACATATCTGCATGAAACAGAACTATAAAAATTATAAAAAGTATTACATCCCCCATCATTTCATTTTCCTGCCTTTGATGACGGGTCTTACTATCGTTGGGTTTAGAGAAGCATTTGCTGCGGATGCTGAGAAGCCATTATGGTTACTTTTCGGGATATTGTCTTTTTGTATCTTATACCTGGCCATCATGCTCAGGCAACATTATGCCCTCGGCAACCAGGATAGAATTGTTCGATTAGAATTCAGGCTGCGATACTTCGAGCTCTATGGAAAATCTTCCGGTAACATAGAAAAGCAATTGACCTTTGGCCAGGTCGCAGCCTTACGGTTTGCCAATGATACCGAATTCCGCAAATTATTGGAGAAAGCGATTTCAGAAAACCTCGACGCCGAAAAAATAAAACAACAGATCACTGATTGGCAGCCGGATGATATGAGGGTTTAAAAATGGGTTGCCAAGTTTTTTTACATATACTTTTTAAACACAACGACACGAAGACACGGCGGTATTGAGAATACAATAAATTATAATTAACGTGTTGTACAATTAAAAGAAGTTTAAAATTTCATAATGTAAATGATCAGGGAACTGATTTTGAGTTTACAGTAGTACAAAAGCTTAATCAGGGAGCCCACCCGAAAAAGGGTGTAATTTTTTCGGGGCTCCTTTTTGGTTACTTTTTGGAGAAGCAAAAAGTGACATTGAAATATCAAAAAGAGTCTCAAAAATCTAGCGTTTTTTTGTTTAAACAAAAGTACACAAGTTTAAATCTGAACTTCATGTCATCGAACCTATGTTTAGTCGTGGTTTAAAAAAATAACCTTCATTTTAATTACCATGCATCATTACTTCCTAAATCCATACATTCCCCACCCATCCTTCGCTCATACAGTATAGATACTCCATAGGTCAAGTATAGATAATGTATCAATAGTGTATCAAAATGATATCCTATGTTCTCCCTCCATAAAACCCATTCAGCACAGCCTTTTGCCACCATATTGCAAACATTCCCCTTGCATAAAGCTGTTTTTTATGCTATCTTCGACCCCAATGAAAGGGATGTTTTTCATATTAAGCCTGTTTATGCTCTGCATGTCGTGCATGCCTTGTGGCGACAATACAGACTGTAATGAACAAGCACCCACTACCATTACTGCTGCCAACGATCACCAGCAACACAACCACGAAGCAGAAACCTGCAGCCCATTTTGCAGTTGCGCCTGCTGTGCTGCCTCGGTTTATCAAACGGCTTTCTTTAAAATACCAACGCCCAAAATATCTTTCCGGGCTGAGAAATATGCTTTCTACCAAACCGCCTTTACTAATGAGCTGTCCTGCAGCATCTGGCAGCCTCCCCAATTGAGTTGATCATATCCTTACCCGGTTACTGTGAATCTTTCATCAGCCTTAAGGCTATGATCATTCTTGTATAACTTGTTACAAAGGATATCTGCAAAATCGTTCAGCACAGCGTATAGCCCTGAACGTCAGCATTCATAAAATCATTGTTATAGACCTGGCCGACATCACATTCAGCAATCGTTGAAGGAGTATGTGGCAACCCTGCAGGTTCATAACCCAACAGACATACAACATGCTTAATAAGATCATTCGTTTCAGTATTAAGAATAAACTCATCATCGGCGTAATGACATTGGCGCTCATTATTTGGGGCTTATGGAGCGCTTCTAAATTACCTGTTGATGCATTGCCCGATGTAACCAACAACCAGGTGCAGGTGATAACCCAGGCCCCAACGTTGGCAGCACAGGAAGTAGAACAGTTTATTACGTACCCGGTAGAAAGATCACTGTCCAATGTACAAGGCATTGAAGAAATGCGTTCATTTTCCCGCTTTGGTTTAAGTGTAATAACCGTAGTATTTAAAGAAGACATCGATATTTATTTTGCCCGGCAACTGATTGCTGAAAAGCTGAAAACGGCAACAGAAGAGATCCCCAAAGGAATGGGCAATCCGGAAATGGGGCCCGTTACAACAGGGCTTGGCGAAATATACCAGTATGTTATCCATCCCAGGAAAGGAAGCGAAGCAAAATATTCTGCCATGGAGTTACGTACCATGCAGGATTGGATCGTAGGCCGCCAGTTAACCGGTATTGCCGGCGTGGCCGAAGTTTCTGGCTTTGGCGGAATCAGCAAACAGTATGAAGTAGCCATCAGTCCCGACAGGCTGAAAGCCATGAATGTAACGATACCGGAAATATTTACAGCACTTGAAAAAAATAATGAAAATACCGGTGGTGCCTACATTGACAGAAAGCCCAATGCCTATTTTATCAGGGGTGTAGGCCTGGTAAAAACTTTTGCCGACATTGAAAATATCGTTATAAAAAAACAAAGTGATGTACCGGTACTGGTAAAAGATGTGGCAACGGTACAGTTTGGTTCACCGCCACGATATGGAGCCATGACCTATAACGGCGAAAAAGAAGTGGTGGGTGGTATAGTCATGATGATGAAAGGAGCCAACAGCGCCTCCGTTGTAAAACTGGTAAAAGAAAGAATGGTAACCGTACAAAAATCATTACCGGATGATGTACAGATAGAAGCATTTTTAGACCGTACCAATTTAATTGACCGTGCCATCAACACCGTTAAAACAAACCTGATCGAGGGAGCATTGATTGTAATATTGGTATTGGTTTTATTCCTGGGTAACTGGCGTGCGGGTATCATTGTGGCTTCTGCCATTCCCTTATCATTATTATTTGCACTGGCATTGATGAATTTGTTTGGTGTAAGTGCCAACCTCATGAGTTTGGGAGCAATCGATTTTGGTTTGATCGTAGATGGCGCTGTTATTATCGTGGAAGCCACCCTGCATTATTTGGGCAGTCAAAAAGTTGCCGGTAAACTCACGCAGGACCAAATGGATCATGCAGTAGAAAGCAGCGCCAAAAAAATGATGAGTTCGGCAGCATTCGGGCAAATCATCATCCTCATTGTGTACCTGCCTATATTATCGTTGCAGGGTGTTGAAGGAAAGATGTTTCGCCCCATGGCAGAAACAGTGGCCTTTGCTATTTTGGGCGCCTTGCTGCTTTCACTCACTTATATACCCATGATGAGTGCACTTTTCCTTTCAAAAAATACCAAACACAAAACAAATTTCTCTGATAAAATGATGAACTTCTTTCAGCGTGGTTATGCACCGCTTTTAAAAGGAGCGCTTCATATAAAATATACAGTAGTTGCTATTGCAGCCGGGCTATTGGTGATCGCCCTGTTTGTTTTTAAAAATATGGGCGGTGAGTTTATTCCAACATTGGAAGAAGGAGATTATGCCATTGAGTTTGTATTGCCACAGGGTTCTTCCATATCACAAACAACCGAAACGGTAATGATGGCAGAACGGATGCTGATGAAATTCCAGGAAGTAAAAATGGTGATCGGTAAAACCGGGGCCGGTGATGTTGCAACCGATCCCATGCCACCCGAGGCTTCAGATTTAATGGTTATACTGAAAGACAAAAAAGAATGGAAATCTAAACTCGGATTTTATGAATTATCTGATAAAATGAGAGACCAGCTTTCTACGATACCCGGTGTAATAGCTGAACCCAGCCAACCCATCCAAATGCGTTTTAATGAACTGATGACAGGGATACGACAGGATGTGGCCATTAAAATTTTTGGAGAAAATTTAGACAGCCTGGTCAGGTATGCCAATAAAGTAGCTAAAGTGATCAGCTCCATTGAAGGCATTACACAACCACAGGTTGAAAGGGTTGATGGCTTACCCCAAATTACCATAGAGTACGACCGGGCAAAACTGGCTGGCTATGGTTTAAATATCGAAGAGATCAATCATGTTATCAGCACAGCATTTGCAGGCGAAGTAGCAGGTGTAGTTTTTGAGAATGAAAGAAAATTTGATTTAGTGTTGCGGTTAGATAGTACACACCGTACTAATCTTAACGATGTAAGCGATTTGTTTGTACCACTTGGCAATGGCAATCAAATTCCATTATCACAGGTGGCAACGGTTTCTTTTAAAAGTGGCCCGGCGCAAATAAGCCGTGAGAGTGGCAAGCGTAGAATTTATGTAAGCTTTAATGTAAGTGGCAGTGATGTGGCAAGTGTTGTTAAAGAAGCGCAACAAAAATTAGATGCAAAAATAAAACTGCCTGCCGGTTATTATTATACTTATGGCGGCACGTTTGAAAACCTGGAAAAAGCATCTGCCCGTTTAATGATTGTAGTACCATTGGCCTTAGCGCTTATTTTCTTCATGTTGTATTTTACTTTTAATTCTATCAAAAATGCCTCCCTCATTTTTACAGCCATACCCATGAGCGCAATTGGTGGAGTGTTTGCATTGTTGATAAGAGGAATGCCTTTCAGTATTTCGGCAGGGGTTGGTTTTATAGCCCTGTTTGGTGTGGCAGTGTTAAATGGCATTGTATTGATCAGCACGTTTAACCAATTGGAAAAAGATGGCATGAAAGATATTTTACAACGGGTTCGGGAGGGAACAAGGATCCGGCTACGGCCTGTTTTAATGACAGCCTCTGTTGCCGCTTTGGGATTTTTACCAATGGCATTTTCAAGCGGTGCCGGGGCAGAGGTTCAAAAACCGTTGGCAACGGTAGTCATCGGAGGATTAATAACCGCTACCTTATTAACCCTGGTGTTGTTGCCTTGTTTGTACATCATCTTTTCTTCTAAAAATAAAATAAAAGGAAAACAAACCGCAACAATGATGGCTTGCATTATGCTGCTCACTTCATCAACCAACCTCTTTGCGCAACAACCGGTTGTGAAAAGATTACCGGTTAATGAGGTGATAACAATGGCTAAAAATAACCTGCAGTATGGTATAAATAGCCAGCAGATGATTAAAGGAAAAGCCCAGGTAAACACGGCTAATTTATTTCCCAAAACGGGCGTGTTTACAGAGAACGAAGACATCAGGCCAGGCGACCGTACAGGCATATTAAAAGTAGGTGTATCGCAAAGTATTGCATGGCCCGGTTTGTACAAGGCACAGAAAAATTTGTACACCGAACAATTGAAATATTACGAGGCTAATACCGCTGTTATTGATGTGGATATAAAAAGAGATGTACGAACGATCTATTATCAACTTTGGTATTTGCAGGATAAACAACAATTGTATCAGCGGTTAGACAGTATCTATACATCCCTGAGCAAGGCTGCCGTACTAAAAGTAAGAACAGGCGACAGCCCGGGCTTAGACAGCATTGCTGCCAATGTACGGATGATGGAATTACAAGCATTATTGCAACAGGTAAATAATGATATACAAATTCAACAGCAATCATTGATGCAGATTCTTAATGCACAGGAATTGGTAATGCCCCTGTTGATACCATTGGAAAAACTATCTAACCCTGGTGCGGCAAACGACAGCCTGCATCCTGTACTGGCATTGCAATCGCAAAGCATCAACATATCAAATGCAGGAGTAAGTGTAATAAAAAATGAAAATAAACCTGAGTTTTCCGGTCGCTTTTTCACGCAGCGTTTGTGGGGTGCAAAAGATCCTTTCACCGGCTTTTCTGTATCCGCAGTATTTCCTTTATTTGGTGCATCGGCTTACCGCAGTAAAGTAAAAGTGGCGCAGGCAGATATGGCATTGCAGCAAAAGCAATTTGAATATGCCAAACAAGTGTTGAGTACACAGCAATTGCAAAAGCAACAGGAGATAGCACGCAACAATAGTATGTTGACTTTTTATGAAACTGCCGGGTTAAAGCAGGCCAATGAAATCATCAAAGCAGCTTCATTAGCTTACCGTGCAGGTGAAATTAGTTTTGCAGAACTCTCCCAGTTTCTAACGCAGGCCATTGAAGTTCAAAAAAATTACCTCGAGAACCTGAATGTGTATAATCAATCCGTTATACAGTACAATTATTACATCAATCAATAAAAATATAAAGATGCCAAAGTTATTCATTACAATAATTCTTTTTACCAGCCTTGTTTTTGCTACTTCATGTGGAAACAAAGCTGATGAAGCAGGGAAAACCACTGAAGCTAAACCCGAAGAGGAAGCGACGGCCGAACATACAAATCCCAATACGGCAACACTAACCGATGAGCAGATAAAAAGTATTGGTGTAGAATTAGGTGTTATCGAAGAAAAGCAATTAACCGCAGCGGTTAAAGCAAACGGCGTTCTTAAAGTTCCCAATCAAAATAAAGCCAATGTAAATTCAATTTACGGCGGTGTCATAAAATCGTTGCTGGTACAGCCAGGTAGCCATGTTTCAAAGGGGCAAACAATTGCCACAGTTGCCAATCCTGAATTTATACAGGCACAAAGCCAGTACCTGGGTGTTATGGGAAAAATTGCCTTTGCAGAGCTGGAAGTAAAAAGGCAAAAAGAGCTGAACGCAGGAAATGCCGGTGCTTTGAAAAATCTGCAATCAGCCGAAACAGAACTGAGAAGCCTGCAAACGCTCCGTTCAACCCTTGCACAGCAAATACAGTTAATGGGCATTAATCCTGCAAGACTTTCCAACGGCAAATTAGTTTCTGTACTTGCCGTAACAAGTCCTATCAGTGGTGTAGTAAGCAATGTACTGGTGAAAATGGGTAGTTATGTAGATGTAACCACAGCGGTTGCCGAAATAGTTGACAACAGCCAGTTACACCTTGATCTGTTTGTTTATGAAAAAGATTTGCCCAAGATGAAGAATAACCAGGTCATTCATTTTACCGTTACCAATAATCCCGGTAAAGAATACGATGCACAGGTATTTTCTTTAGGCTCTTCTTTTGAGGGAGAAAGTAAAGCAGTATCCATTCATGCAAAAGTGCAGGGTGATAAAACGGGATTAATTGATGGCATGAATGTTACTGCTATTATAAGCCTGGAACAGAATACGGTGCCTGCTGTACCTAATGAAGCCATTGTAACCGTAGAAGGACAGGATTATATTTTTGTATTTAGAGAGCATCACGAAGATGAAACACATGCGGGTCATGGAAAAGATAGTTTGCAACAAAATGAAAAAGATTCACTGAATCACAAGGAAGCCGAAACATCAACAGGTGAAAACGAGAAAACGTTTGAACGGATACCGGTGGCAAAAGGAACTTCAGATGTAGGGTATACTGAAATTACCTTGCTGCGGGAAATACCAAAAGGCGCAAAGATCGTAACCAAAGGAGCCTTTTTTGTATCGGCTAAAATGACCAATGCAGGGGAAGGTGGACATGAACATTGATGAATAACCGATGATTGATCCAGCCATTGTTCAGCATCCATATACTTTTGTGCGATGCAGGTTGTTGTTTTATTCATTAGCTTTAAAGCACCATCCAACAACAAACACATGAGAGGGATCAATTACCTGGCAGGCTTTGGAACCATCTTTATTTTCATCGGCATCTTTTGCTATAAAGCCGCCTTTCAAAAAAGACCTTCCAGAGAAAACGATCCTATCCCCGTGCGCAAACAGGAAAAAATGATTCTGATATTAGCAGGAAGCCTTAGCATGCTGTTTGGTGGGTTTTTGATGTATATGGCGATCAGTCGGATTTAGAAATAAGAAACAAGGAATAAGAAATAATGAAGTGGGGATACTCATTAATAAATGTTCTATTCCTGATACGCTGTGACCAACTCCGTGAACTCTGTGGTAAAAGAATATCGAACAAGGAACAAGGAATTTAAAACAAGGAAGGACGAATGCTCAATAAACAACAAACAATATTCAACATCTAACCCTTAAACCCTTAAACCTTTAAACCCTTAAACCTTTAAACCTTTAAACCCTTAAACCTTTAAACATTTTGTGTCCTTTGTGAAAATCTTGTGTCCCTTGTGGTAAAAAAATATCGAACAAGGAACAAGGAATTATTAACAAGGAAGTTTAAACGGCGACATTTTATATTTTACATTCTTCATCTTACATTCTACATTTCCTTTCCTCTGTAGTTAACCATTCTTTGTGCACCTTGTAAAACCTTTGTGTCCCTTGTGGTAAAAGAATATCGAACAAGAAATCATTAACAAGCAAGTGGAAGAAAATATTCAATATTCAACACTCAATATTCAATTATAACTCCCATAACTCTGTGACCAACTCCTTCAACTCTGTGGTTAAAAAATATCGAACAAGGAACAAGAAATTTAAAACAAGGAAGGACGAATGCTCATTAAACAACAAACAATATTCAACATCTAACCCTTAAACCCTTAAACCCTTAAACCCTTAAACCTTTAAACCCTTAAACCTTTAAACATTTTGTGTCCTTTGTGAAAATCTTGTGCCCCTTGTGGTTAAAAAATATCGAACAAGGAACAAGGAATTATTAACAAGGAAGTTTAAACGGCGCCATTTTATATTTTACATTCTTCATCTTACATTCTACATTTCCTTTCCTCAGTAGTTAACCATTCTTTGTGCACCTTGTAAAAACCTTTGTGTCCCTTGTGGTTAAACAATATTGAATTTACATTTTACATTCCTTATTTCATTATATTACCCGTATGAAATTCATTTTATTTCTATTATTCTTCATTTCAGAAAGCATTATTGCTCAATCTATAGATACTCTTTCTTTAAAAAAACAACTCTCCATCATTTTCGAAAGAGATCAGAAATCCAGGACCAGGGGCGATTCGGCTGCATTTATGCAGGAAATTGATCGATCAAATCTTAAACAGATCGAAAAAATTATAGCGCAGTACGGTTGGCCAGGAAAAAGTTTTGTTGGAAAGCCTGGCAATACAACCATTTTCCTCGTTATACAGCATTCGGAATTATCAGTGCAAGAAAAATATCTTCCCTTACTGCAGGCTTCTGTAGCTGCCAATGAATCCGACCCAGGTTCGCTTGCGCTGATGCAGGACAGGATTTTAATGCAGCAAGGAAAGAAACAGATTTATGGTTCGCAAATAGAAAGAGACAGCTTAACCGGCGGCTGGAAAATATATCCCATCGAAGATGAAATGCATGTTGATCAACGAAGAGCAAAAATAAAGCTTGAAACCATTGAAGAATATGCCCGGCGTTTTGGTATACAGTATGTTCCCCCAAAAAATAATTAATCTAAGAGAATCTACATAACATTGCATGTTTAAGAAGACAAGGATTTAAACTATATCACGAAACATAGATAAAAATGACAAAACTGATTTTAATATTAATCGGGATCTCTTTTACAATATTTTCAACTGCTCAAAACTCAAAACAAGCTTTTGTATCAACTGATATAGATCATTTCTGGCAGGCTTACGATAAGATCACTTCCACCGAAGACAGCAGCTCACAATACAATTACTTAAAAGAATTATACCTCGACAAAGCTTCTGCCGGTTTAAAAAGTTTACTGGAAGTACGTAATTATACTGCAAAGGAATTTATAGATGCCATTAATCATTACCCGTTATTCTGGAGATCGCTAAGACCAAACACGTTAAATGCCGGTAAACTCTATCCCGAAATTGAAGCTGACATTCAAAAGCTTAAGCTGGCATATCCAAACCTTAAACCGTCTACCATATATTTTTGCATCGGTGCTTTCAGAACAGGTGGAACCATTCAGCAGGACCGGGTTTTGATCGGTGCTGAATTGTCGTTGGCCGACAATAGTACCATTATTAAAGAACTCCCAACCTGGCGACAACCATTTTTTGAAGAGTATAAACCAAGAACAAATATTGCCTTATCGTGTACACATGAATACATCCATACTCAACAAAAAAATTATGTAGAAAATCTGCTGTCTACTTGTTTATACGAAGGTGTGGCAGAATTCGTATCCTGCAAGGCAACCGGGAAAAAATCTAATAGTCCGGCTATTGAGTTTGGAAAAGCCAACCAGGAACAAGTGATCAAACAATATATATCCGACCTGTTTATCATCAGTAATAATTTCAATTGGCTATGGGGTGAGAATCGAAATCAATTTAAAGTGAGAGACCTCGGATATTATATTGGCTACGAAATTTGTGAACGTTATTATAACCAGGCGGCAGACAAAATACAAGCCATTACAGACCTTGTAGAACTCGATTATACCAACGAAAAGGAGGTAGAACGAATAGTAGACATCAGCAAGTTCTTTCCAAAAACATTGGAAGATCTGTACCAGGATTATGAAAAGAAACGTCCGACAGTCATTTCCCTATATCCATTTGCGAATGGAAGCCAGTCTGTGAAACCTGGTCTCACGAAAATGACCATCATCTTTTCTGAGCCATTGGTAAAACACAATACAGGCGTAGATTATGGTCCACTCGGAGAAACCTATTTTCCAAAGTTGAAACCCGAAAGAACATTTGGGGAAGATGGAAGGTCGTGGACGTTTGAGGCGGAACTGAAGCCGAATCAACGTTATCAAATATTGATATCAAATAATTTCAGGATAGAAAGCGGGGTAAGGCTTAAGCCATATTTAATTGACTTTAAAACCGGGAATTAACAATGGTTCGGGATTGATTCGTTTGTAGAGAAGCCAATAGCCGGTTAATGGGCGGGATGCTAACCCGGCGGCATATACGCAAGTCATTCAACGCTATCGTAACACGAAAAGGAAAGAACTGCATAACGGAATAGTTTCTATTTTCCAGGTTTATTTTTACTTTGTACATGGTTAAACAGATTTTTTTTATGCCCAATGTCAGAAACTTATTGTTAAGGAATAAATCAGCCATCATCTATAGCATCAGCCTGGCTATTTTGCTGTTCCTGTTAAAATGGCTCGAGCTTCGTTTTATCATATTTGAACATTCCTTTGAACTCTATATCGGGTTTATCGCCATCATATTTACGTCTTTGGGCATTTGGTTAGCCCTGAAATTATCAAAACCGAAGGTTGAAACCGTGGTAGTTGAAAAAGAAGTCTACATCAACAAAAATGAACCCTTTGAACCGGATGCCTTGCAAATCTCCCAACTTGAACTTGGTAAACGTGAGTTGGAAATATTGAACCTGATGGCCGAGGGGCTCAGCAACCAGGAAATTGCCGGAAAACTTTATATCTCGTTAAGCACAGTAAAAACACATATTCAAAATCTTTTTCAGAAGTTAGACGTGAAGAGAAGAACGCAGGCCGTAGAAAAATCAAAAAGAATGAACCTCATCCCTTAAAAACATCATACTTTGGTATGAATTGCTGCTGTTACATTGAAAAATGGCCGAAAGTATGAGTGAAAAAGCAGGAACGATGACCATATTTGCAGCAACAAATAAAAAACAAAATATGAAAAAGAATATTCTGATCTACGGCCTTGCATCAGGCATCATTGTTTCCATTTTAATGTTGTTCACCATCAGCTACATGAGCCATTGTGAGGGCAATGTTGATTACGACACCAGTATGGCCATAGGTTATGCATCTATGCTCATCGCCTTTTCACTGGTTTTTGTAGGGATACGCAATTACCGGGACAAATACAATGCGGGGATCATCAGTTTTGGTAAGGCATTTAAAATAGGGATGTTGATGGTGTTGATCGCTTCCACCATTTATGTGATAGCCTGGCTGGTTGATTACTATTTTTTCATTCCCGATTTTATGGATAAAATTTCGGCACATGAGCTCGATAAACTTAAAGCAAGCGGCGCAAGCGCAGTCGAAATAGATGTAAAAGCAAAAGAAATGGCAGACTTTGCCACAATGTATAAGAATCCGTTCTTTAATGCGATGATCACGTATGTTGAGATCCTGCCGGTAGGGTTGATCGTTACGCTGATCAGCTCATTGATATTGAAAAGGAAGGCTGCAAAAGTATAATGGGGTTTCAAAAATCTGCATTGGTTACTCTTTTATTTCTACGACACCTAAATGAAATGTCATATTTTCGCCAACGAAAAAATCCGTAAGAAATGAAATTGATATTCACTGCTTGTTTTTTGTTTCTATTATTTCTTCAGTCTGAAGCCCAAACAGATTCTGTACAAATGATTCCTGTACAAGTTGATACCCTACAATTAAAAAAAGGATTTTATACATCTTACGAAGAGTACATGTCTAACAGCCCTTCCATTACATTGGCATTTGAAACAGATGTATACCGGGTTAGTAAAAATGATTCAACCATTGTTTCTGCAAAATATCATCTACTTGATTCAAGTGGCAAGGTTAAAGGCATCTGGGGATTTTGCGATGGTGAAAATGTGTTTGTGAAATATGGAAGAATCCTGGGCCATCAATTCTGGAAGTTACAGTGCCCAGGGCCCAATCCATACCTCTTTTTCAAAGACAAAATGCTGGTAGCCGTCGGCCCTCCGGTAATGGCATTGGCTACACTCGCCATTACAGCATCCCTTCCTCCTTCTTATGAAGTATTGCTCATCAATAAATCGGGGAAGGTTAAAAATCCAACCAAAAAAAATATGAGAAGTATACTGGCCGATACACCGGAATTATTAACAGCGTTTAAGAATATAAAAGTTTTATATGATACAATGGTAGTGAAGTATTTAAAACTTTACAATGAAACGAAGAAGTAATATTTTCCAAAAGTATTGCTGTAATACGGTTTAAATATTTGTGAGTCAGCCAACAGCCTTTATATCTGAATATGTAACAATAATCACAGAGGCAAAAATTCATAATGACGACCTTGCGTAAATAATATAGGTCATTATGAAAAATAATTTCAAAAAAGTCCTTTTTGTTATTGGACTCCTGCATTCTATTAATACATTTTCGCAATCAGCTCCTTTTAATATTTCACTCGAACCTATCAATATTGAAGGTCTTGGTGGACTTCAATCTTTTTCTTTCGGTCAGCACAATGGTAAATGGTTGATCATTGGAGGCAGGTTGGATGGACTTCACCGCCGGCAACCTTTTGCAACTTTTGACAAGGCCGGGCATAATACGCAATTAGTTGTAATTGATCCGGTGCGCAAACAAAAGTGGACAGCCCCCATCAATTCCCTTCCTGTGCCTTTGCAGGAGCAATTGAAATCAACAAATATGCAGTATTACCAGGTTGGTAAATATCTTTATTTATTTGGTGGGTATGGATATAGTGCTACACTTGGCGATCACACAACTTTCCCGAACCTGGCAGCCATCGATGTTCCGGCAACGATAGATGCCATCATCGGCAACACATCATTCAGTGCATATTTCAGGCAAATGTCGGATCCGCAATTTCAAGTGACGGGTGGAAGCCTGGAAAAAATTAATAATACATTTTACCTCGTAGGCGGGCAGAAGTTTATCGGGCGTTACAACCCGATGGGGCCGGATCATGGGCCGGGATTTGAACAAGTATATACCGAACAGATCAGGAAATTTAATTTAACAGACGATGGAACAACCATCATCATTCAACATTTCCCCTCTATAACAGACAGTCTTAATTTGCACCGAAGAGATTATAATGTTACCGCACAGATCATGCCCAATGACCAGGAAGGCATTACGGCTTTCTCCGGCGTATTCCAACAATCCATCAACCTGCCATTTTTAAATTGTGTAAATATTGATAGCACAGGTTATGAAGTAAACAATTCGTTTGCGCAATATTATAATCATTATGATTGCCCGAATTTTCCCATTTATTCGGCCAGCAGCAAAGAGATGAATACGGTTTTTTTTGGTGGCATCGCACAGTATTATGTCAGTGAAGGAATCTTAACACAAAACAACGATGTACCATTTGTAAAAACCATCGCCAGGGTATCCAGGAATGCAAACGGTAAAATGACAGAGTATAAACTGCCCATAGAAATGCCGTCTTTTTTAGGAGCAGGTTCAGAAATAATACCAAATGAAAATCTGCCAAGGTATGCAAATGGCGTTATTAAGTATGATGAATTGCCAAATGATACAACCCTTGTCGGGTATATATATGGTGGCATCAGTAGCACAAATGAAAATATATTCTGGATAAATAATGGTACACAAAGTATGGCAACCAGCCAGGTCTTTAAAGTTAACCTGGTTAAAAACGACAGGCTTGCTGCACACGAACTTAATGAACAGAGTATAGGGTCTTTGCAAGTAAGAACCTATCCAGATACTGAGGATGGTTCCCTCCTGGTGAAATACAATATATCAAAAACGACAACTGTCAGGATCTCTTTACGATCAATGGATGGACAAAAAATAGCAGACGAAGTTTTAAAAAATCAATCTCCTGGTGAGCATCGTTTTTCAAAGAAAGTTAACAGCATGATCAAAGGTGGAACCTATTTACTAATCGTGGAGACAGATTATGAAAAGGCTACTCTCAAAATTGTGGTGGAAATATAAGGTTGAATCAGGGTTATCTGTTACTACATGAAAGTTGAACGCTGCGATTCAATACAATCCAGGCTATTAATATTTTGCTTTTCCTATACTTTACTTTTTAATATTCGTTGCAACTGCCTCGCTGTTTTAAATCCGCACCTGGAAGCGATATACTCGATCGTGTATTCAGGATTATTCATCATGGTTTGTGCAAACTCTTTTCTTAACAGTGTCAGGTATTCGAGTACGGTAGAGCCTGTTTTTTCTTTGAACACCCTGCTTAAATTACGGGCACTCATGCCTACCATGTCGGCCAATGATTCAATGCTGTTCTCTTTTGAAAGATTGTCGATGAGGTAATCCTGCACTTCGTGTACTTGTGGATTTATGTGATTCCGGTAATCGAGATAAATACTTTGTTGTTTATGCTTGCCACTTCTGCGGTGATACACAACCAATCCCCGGGCTACTTTATGCGTAAACAATGCTCCTTTCAGATCTTCAAGGATGGCCAACGCCAGGTCAATACCGGCACTGATGCCAGCACTGGTATATACATCATTACTTTTTACATAGAGTATATCGGCCATTACTTTTGCCTGAGGAAATAGTTTCTGCAGGTCGGACACCCTGCGCCAATGGGTTGTGCATTCTGTGTCTTTCAGCAAGCCAGCATATCCCAACGCAAAAGCTCCATTGCAGATCGAACAAACTGTGATATTACGTTCCGAACAATCTTTTAACCATTGAAAGAATTTTCGTTCGGCTTTGAAGGGAATGCTGCTGACATATTCATAATCCATACCCGGAACAAAAACAAAATCACCTTCTTTAAGTTTGGCATCTGTAAAAGGGGAGAGTTTTCCAAAGCCAAGCCCGGCGGTACTCACCGGTGCATCCTGGAAAGTATAAAAGGCCAGGTTTGCTTCAAAGCCATAAAATTTTGCTTCTGTAAAAACCTGTACCGGGCCGGCAAGATCCAGTAATTCTACCGTTGGAGGAATGATGAAAGCGAAGGTTCGCATGGTCTGATTATTTTTGTTTTTTTAATTAAGGCCAGGTTGCGTTTACGCTGAATAGTTAGTACGTGAAATAATATTCTGACCAACCTGCTTTAAAATTAAGCTAAAGTTTCGCACTGAAAACCCAGGTTATTCAGGTATTGAACGATGGATGGCACATGGCACACTTCAATGCCCTCCACCCTCAGGATTTTGTCGCGATCATGGAGATCAACATTTATCCTGGCTTCTGTAAACAGGCTCTTCAGGCTGTTGATGGCCTGCCTTGCCTTTGTCTTGCTGTTGATATCTGTTTTAAATACTTCGATCATTGTATGCAGATTTGTGAATGTATTAAAGTATAAAATTAAAAAGGTTATTCATAACCGGAAGGACAATAATCTGTCATAAACAGACAAAATAAAAGCCGTTCTGTTACGAACGGCTTAGGTACAATACATTTTGCCTTACTTGCAACTTGAACAAGTACAGTTATCACCGCAATTACAGTTTTCACATGTACAGTTTGGATTGCTGCATTTTACATTTTGAGTGATGGCACCCTTTGTTGTTGATTTCATAATAATGATTTTAAATTGTTTTTTGATAACACAAAAGTAATTCGGTGAAAGCGGGTTGTTGTTACATCAGCTTGGGTTAGCCTTGCATGATTTTGGGTTTATACTTTATCCAGTGACGTGCGCTTTGCTTTGCCAATCTCTTTAAAATGAGTAGGAGTAAGACCGGTGATCTTTTTAAACTGGTTTGACAGATGCGCTACACTGCTGTATTCCAGGTCAAATGCGATCTGCGACAAAGTAAGTTGTCCGTAAACGAGTAATTCCTTAGCTTTTTCTATGCGCTGTTCTATAAAATAATTTTCAATGGTTCTTCCTTCAACGGAAGAGAACAGGCTGCTTAGGTAAGTATATTCATGATTTACCTGACTGGAAATATAATGAGAGAGTTTTGTCTTTTTATCGGTTTCGCTGATTTCATTCCGGGCACGTTTCATCACCAGTTGCTTAATGCTTTCGATCAATGCTGTGTTGCGGTTATCGATCAGTTCGAAACCGATGCTTTCAAATCGTTTTATTAAACGGTCTTTTTGTTCCTGGGTTATTCCATGATGTAAATGGATCTCTCCAAAAATAACTTTGTGAAAGGGGATATGTTCCTCTTGTAATATTTGCTCTACTGCCAGGATGCAACGATGACAAACCATGTTCTTTACCAGTAAGATAGAGGAAGTCATAAAATTATCTTTTATGCGATTACTTTTTTAGTGCCGAACCATGCCCGAAAGATAATGATATAGATACAAATGGTAAAATCGAGCGACGAACAAAACAAGTCATAGTGGGGCGGTATCAGACCCGGATCTCTGAAGAAGCCATATGCGATGTCCCAGCAGCCATGCAGTAAATACCCGGCAGCCAGTATGTATGAATTCTTTTTGATCCCGTAATAAGCCAACAAAACAAATGCAACAGCTTGTATGGAATTTATTATAAGCGATTCCAGGTGGGTCCATACAAATCCCACATACAGGAAGCCGATGCCAGCAAGGACCAGGGCATAGATCATTTTTTTATCAAACTGTTTTAATAATACAAAACTGATAATAATGAGGAGGCCGGATAATATGCCGATAAGGATTGCAGTCATAATGATTTTGTTTTGAATAGTAATGTTTGAATTCACAATAGGTTTATACAAGGCTTGCAGGTTGCTTGCTATTGGCCTGGAAATAATGAAGACAGCTTGATGAGCAGAAATAGATTCCCGATTCCGTTGGATGATGAACCGCCTGTTGAGGGTTTACGATCAGCATGCGGCAAACCGGGTCAATAAAATGATGTTGGTTTTTGGGAATGTTCAATGCGAAGATTTCTTTTTTGTCCTGTATGTTTTTAAGCGAATGGTTGCCCGTTGAAATGAAACTGACGGCGGATGGATTTTTTAGTGCCTTGATATAATCATCGGAACATACGAATGAGCCCGGGTTGGCTTTAGCAGCGATACGTGATACAAAGTTTAGCGAAGCACCAAAATAGTTATTACCTCTTTTCAAAAGTTTGCCATAATGTAGCCCGCCATGAATCAATAAAAAATGTTCTTCACTGCTGGTTTGCACTTCCAGTAACAAAGCTGTTTTTAGCAGATCGTCGGCCGAATCGGAGATGAACATGATCTCATCGCCGGTGCGTTCATGAATGGTTGTGTTTCCTACGAGGCAATTTTCTGCGATGCGGATATACTTATCGATGAGGTCTGCAGCCGAAACAGCGCCGTGTGTTTCGGTTAGCGCCGTGTATCCCGAAAGATCGGCCATTAAAATAGCAAGTTCCTGTTCCATAAGAATTGTTTTTATTTCCATCATGTAAGAAATAATCTGATAGAAGGAAAGATTAATTTGAAATTATTTAAACACGTTTAGCGATGTAATTATTTCAACATAAAGAATGACAATGAAATGTCTGATACGCCAGATCCAAGTTGTGGATTCGGGGTTGTTTTTTTCTCAATGGCTGCCAGGCTGGTCTTTTTGGCTGGTTTTTTTTCAGTATGCCGGTTCAATGATGCCATCATCGATAGCGGGAATAATGCCAATAAGCCAAATACCTGGATGGTGAATAGAATCTTTTTCATGTTTATTTATTTTTTGTTTATTTCTGATGCAAAACTAACATGGTAAATACCCTTGGGAGGGACGGCTTTATGTCAAATCCGGACAAGTATTAAATCAAATCTGATATAGCACTATCGCTAACTGGCTGAATGATAGGTAATTTTAAAGCCAGTCTTAAACCACTCATTTTTACCTTTTTTTTGACGCGGCAAAGCTAGATTGGCTTAGCTACATGGCTGTTATACTTATTTGGGGAATATTTGCAAAATGTTGGGATTGCATTTTTTCACGAAAAGCAGGGAAGAAAGCAAAGTGCTAGAAGATTATATTGAAGTGCTTTAGAAACAATCCAGTATCCTGCATCCAGTATCTATCTTCATCCGTTTCATCCGCTTCATCCGTGTATCTATTTCACGCAAAGCAGGGAAGAAAGCAAAGTGCTAAAAGATAATGTTGAAGTTCTTTTGTAACAATCCAGCATCCAGCATCCAGTATCCAGTATCCTGAATCCAGTATCCACCCCATCCCCATAATCAACAGTTCATACATAAATGCATCCTAATTCATAGAAAGGGATATCATTTTTGTATCTGTATATTAAAATTGAAATCAAGCCAACATCTTTAAACGTTGTATGAAAAATAAAACTTCCCTGCTGATTATAATATTCGTGTTATCAGGCTTTTTAAAAAGCAAGGGCCAATTAGCTGACTCTATTAAAATACACATCGATAGTAGCCTGGCTGTATTGGAAAATAATTCTCTCTATGCAAAAAATGTTTCATGGCCGGATATACGGGAACGGGTGTACGCAGCAGCAGGTTCGGCCAGAACAAAAGCCGGAACCTTTCCCGCATTAAAAATTGCCTTCGATGCATTGGGTGATAAACACGCAGCCTTTTACCAGTATGATGATGAGTACAGGATTCCCAACGATGCCTTAATGTTACGTTATACCGATTCCATCAAAGCGGCATGGAAGAAAGGGTCTAAAATAGTGAAGCAAATGATCGGAACCACCGCATATATCAGGGTGCCTTTCATGGGCGCTGGTAAACAGGAAGATATAGATAAGTATGCCAATTGGCTGAATGATGCAGTTGTTGAATTGCAGAAAAATAAACCAGCTAACTGGATCATTGATCTCAGGTTGAATGGGGGAGGAAATATTCGTCCCATGTTGGCCGGGTTGGCAGCATTTTTTGAAGATGGGGTAGTGGGATATTGTATAGAACGGGATGGAACTGCTACAGACGAATCTGCTTTTAGCAATAGGAGTTTTACCATAAACGGTATTAGCCAGGCTACCATCAAAAATATGATTCCTTCATTGGCGAACGCGAAAGTGGCTGTATTGATTGGGCCGGGAACAGCAAGTTCAGGAGAAGGTGTGGGGGTTATATTCCGTCAACGGAAATGCACAATGTTATTTGGAGAGCAATCTGCCGGTCTCGCCAATGCTACCAATGGTTTTGTCTTCAATAATAACAATTCTTATTTCCTGCTATCCGTTGCTAATTTGGGAAATAAAAATAAGGAGGCGCTTCCAGAATATGTTACCCCTGATGTTACCGTGAAAAGCAATGATGCTTTCAATGATTTATCTCATGATACCGTTGTACAGGCAGCCATTAGATGGTTAGATAAATAAAGTTTATTACATCCGTGAAACTATTTCACGCAAAGTTGATAAGTGCAAAGGGCGCAAAATTTTAAAAATATATCTCCTTTGAATACACCAGGTATCCCGCATTATATATTCCTCTTAACCCGGAATTGACAATTCACCAAATAAGTTTGATTGCCAGCTGCATTCGCGGTAAATATTGACGAAAACGTTCCGGAAATATATTCTCCGATAGCACCATATTCTGTAACCTGGATCATCACAGGGCCTGGGGAACTTGACAGGTATGGGAATACATCCATCTGTGGTGCTGCAAAAATGATAAGCTTCTGTTGACTGCCCACCGAAATATTTTCCTTTGCATAATTGATGCGTACAAAATCTGAAGTAACAAGTGGTATTCTTTGGGCAACTACTGAAGACCTGGGTAAAAATGTTTGACTTTCCAATGATGTGTCGGCAATTACCTTGTCAATAGGCATCTCGAAACCGTATCCTGATCCATTTATTGAGTAACGAATATATTCATCAGTATTGAGCACAACGGGAATATCGTTGTTCAAATTCTTTTTACAGGCACCCAGGATAACAAAACAAACGACAATGAAAAGCCATGCCATTTTCGGGATTGATTGAAATGTTCTCATGAGTGAAGTTAATTGGTACATTTAAATATACGTTTTTTTAGCCGGTTGTCAATGTTTCCTTTCTAGTCCATCATTTCACGCAAAGCTATAAAGAAAGCGAACTGCGTATCGTTTGGTTGATTGCTAATAAGTACGATCCTGTATCATGAATCCTGCTTCATGTATTAATATCTAAAACTTCAAAATGGTACAATTTGTAAACCCCAAAAAATGTTTCTACATTTATATGTATTTAAGACTGGCTGGAGATTTTTTTTTGCAAATGCAAGCGCCAACACAACCGTAACCTACATATTTAACAATGAGAAAACTAATTTTATTTACTATTTACATCTTTGTATTTCATCCTGGGATTTCGCAAAATCTTACCACAATAACAGATACATTAGGTCACCAAACCGATAGTAATACAATCCGGAATGATGCTGACATCGTATTTTCAAAGGCAGAGGTAGAAGCCGGCTTTCCTGGAGGGGCTCCTGCATGGATTGAGTATTTAATGAAATCGCTGAATCCTAATACTCCTATTGATAATGGGAGAAAAAAAAGAGGGAAATTCCAGGTTATTGTAAGATTCATAGTATGGAAAGATGGAACACTAAGGGATGTTGTTGCCGAAACAAAATTTGGTTATGGGATGGAGGAAGAAGCAATCAGGGTTATTAAGAATGGACCAAACTGGATACCTGCGTTTCAAAATGGCAGGCGTGTCAATGCATACCGGCGTCAGCCAATAACTTTTGTTGTAAGATGACCTGGGAATGTCCTCTTAGATCAATGTATTAAAGTTTGAAAAGAAAGTATTAGCCGTATTTGTAACCCCCTATACATTTTATCAATGCGCATCAGGCATATTTTCGATAACGATGACCTTCCCGTATGGTTTGTTGTAATAAGCTATTTTGGTTTAGAGCCGATCATCTGCTGGCCTTTGATGTTGTTTGCTTCGATGTTCCTGTTCGACAATCCCCAGGATGCAAAACAAATAACCGGAGATTTATCGATCATGCTAGGATACCCGTTTTTGCTAATAGGAAATTTTATTTTGTGTAATTATTTATATCGGAAGAATAAAATACTGGGATCAATATTCTTACTTACAAGCATTTTCTTTATCTATTACATTATCCTGTCCAACATTGTTTAAGTGTTTTCACGCAAAGCCCCAAAGAAAGCGAAGTGCGCCAATTTTATTTTGCATCCAATCATCAATCATCCGCTATCCCAGATCTAGCAACCAGCATCCAGTATCCAGCGTCATCCAATCCGTGTATCTAAAGTTTCACGCAAAGCTTCCAAGAAAGC
>JAKQKY010000158.1 GCA_029560415.1 Bacteroidota bacterium
CGGGCCGCACTATTCAGCTCATCTTTTTATATGTATTGCTGGCTGCATTCATTTTTATAGCTTTTTATATAAAAGATGGCTGGGGATATTTGATTGGTGCAGTACTGGTTGTCTTTAAGATCATACGGGTACAGTACCTGCAGCGGGTTCATAAAAAACTGGATGCACTGGAAGTGGATTATGCCTGCGACTACGATGATCTTACTGACGACGAATACTGGCAGATAAGGAATACAGTGATAAGTGAAAATAAAAAATTGTCAGCTGAATTTTCGGTGGGTGAATATGCAGAAAATGAATATAAACTGATCCCTTACGTAGAAAAAGTACTCGTGGTTCCTTTTGAAGACACCCTGACTACCGCTCAAAAAGGGCTTTTTTTATTGGTATGGGCCGCCGCTTTTATATCGCCGTTTCTGACCTGGGCCTGGTATAAAGGCGGGTTATAAAATTTTTATTTGGTCAAGTAAACATTCTCCACTTATTTTGTAGGGTAAATGAAACAGAACACACACATACATCATCATCATATATTACCTCCAGGTAAGCTGTGCTGATTTGTATGTACGAAACATATTTAAACGGGGGCTTACCAAATGGTAAGCCCTTTTTCTTTTCATCTAACACAACCCGTCAGCGGCTTGCAGCCCTGACGGCGGTTGGGTAATAAAAATAAAACACATGCTTAAAATAGCAGTTCAAAAATCTGGCAGGTTGTATGAAGATTCTGTAAAACTCTTAAAAGAATGCGGCATTGAACTCAACAATGGCAACAAGCAATTAAAAACAACGTCCAGTAATTTTCCGCTGGAAGTTTTTTTTCTCCGGGATGATGATATTCCCCAGTATGTTTTTGATGGCGTGGCCGATGTGGGTATTGTTGGTGAGAACGTATTGCTCGAAAAGCAAAAAGACATCACCCTTGTCAGAAAACTGGGTTTTGGCAAATGCCGGTTAAGCATCGCTGTTCCCAAATCATTTGTATACAATAGCATTCAGGATCTGAACAACCTGAAGATCGCAACCACCTATTCCAATATCCTGCAGGGGTTTTTAAACCGTCATAACAGCAATGCCGAAATTCATGAGATCAGCGGGTCGGTGGAAATAGCGCCCGGTATTGGTCTGGCGGATGCTATTTGCGACCTGGTAAGCAGCGGCAGTACATTGTTTACAAACGGCCTGAAGGAAGCGGAAACGATCCTGTATTCAGAGGCCGTGCTGGCTGCCAACAAAAATTTGTCTGACGCAAAGCAAACCATACTGGATAAATTGTTGTTCCGCATCAATGCAGTAAAAGCGGCTAAGAATAATAAATACATCATGCTGAATGCACCCAACAGCCAGTTAAAGAATATTTTCACCTTACTACCGGGGATGAAGAGCCCGACCGTAGTACCGTTGGCAGAGGAAGGCTGGAGCAGTGTACAGAGCGTGGTTAATGAAAATGAATTTTGGGAAGTGATAGAAAAATTAAAGCAGTTTGATGCAGAGGGGATCATTGTGCTGCCTATTGAAAAGATGATCGTATAGCCCCCGTTCTATGCCGCAGGTAAGACCGGCAAATACCGTCAAATGAAAAGACTATGAGCAAAATATTTATCAATCCAACAAAAGAACAATGGGACCACATTATTCAGCGGCCGGTATTGGACAGCCAGCCATTGGAAAAAACGGTCTCAGGCATTTTGATGGATGTAAAGCAAAACGGTGATGCAGCAGTGAAAAAATATGCGTTGCAATTTGATAATGTGGCCTTAAGTGAATTACAGGTTAGCAAAGCCGAAATTGACGAAGCAAAAGCTTTAATTAGTGATGAACTAAAGAAGGCGATTCAGATTGCCAAAGACAATATCACAACATTTCACGCAGCACAAAAAGAAGACATACAAAAAATAGAAACAACTGCAGGGGTGGTATGCTGGCGAAAGTCATTGGCCATACAAAAAGTGGGTTTATATATTCCTGGTGGAACAGCGCCCTTGTTTTCAACTTTGTTAATGCTGGGTATCCCGGCGGTACTGGCAGGATGTAAGGAGATTGCAGTTTGTACACCTTCTGATAAAGATGGTAAAGTAAACCCTGTAGTGTTGTATGTGGCTGATTTGATCGGGTTAAAAAATATCTATAAAATTGGTGGAGTACAGGCCATCGCAGCCATGGCCTATGGAACGGAAACTATTTCGCAGGTGTTCAAGATCTTTGGACCGGGTAACCAGTATGTAACCTGTGCAAAACAACTGATCAACAAAGAAGGTATTGCCATTGATATGCCTGCTGGCCCCAGTGAAGTAGCGGTGTATGCTGATGAAACCTGCAACCCTGCTTTTGTTGCGGCAGATTTGCTGAGCCAGGCAGAACATGGTGCAGACAGCCAGGTAATATTGGTGGCTTCCTCTCAGGCAGTACTTGATAAAACAACCATTGAAATTGAAAAGCAAATAAGCGTTTTGAGCAGAAAAAATGTAGCAGCACTGGCATTGGCCAACAGCCGCTTTATCGTAATGGAAAATGAGGATGCTGCATTTGATCTGTTAAATGCCTATGCAGCCGAACACCTGATCATCGCTGCTGATAATGCGGACGAACTTGCGGATAAAGTGATCAGTGCCGGCAGTGTTTTTCTTGGGCATTACTCCCCGGAGAGTGCAGGTGATTATGCATCTGGCACCAACCACACATTGCCAACCAATGGGTATGCAAAAGCCTATAGTGGCGTTTCATTGGATAGTTTTGTAAAGAAGGTCACTTTTCAGCAGTTGACAAAAGATGGATTGAATAATATTGGCAGTGCGGTGAAAAAGATGGCAGCAGCGGAAGGACTGGATGCTCATGAAAACGCCGTGTCTGTAAGATTGAAAAAATAAGGAGTATGCAATTTGATTTAGATAAACTGGTGAGGGAAAATATCAGGGTGTTGAAACCTTATTCGTCTGCCCGCCATGAATTTACCGGTACAGCTTCCGTATTCTTAGATGCCAATGAGAATGCGTATGGTTCTCCGCTGCACGAGAAATTCAACCGTTACCCCGATCCTTTGCAATGGCAATTGAAATTTCAGCTGGCAAGGATCAAAGGGGTGCCCGCAGAAAATATTTTTGTTGGCAATGGCAGTGATGAAGTGATCGACCTGGCATACCGTATTTTTTGCGATCCTGGAAAAGACAATGTTATCATCTGTCCGCCTACTTACGGCATGTATGAAGTAAGTGCCAATATTAATGATGTGGCAATAAAAAAAGTAAAACTTACAAAGGATTTTCAGTTGGATGTGAATGGAATACTCGAAGCGGTTGATGTGCATACAAAGCTCTTGTTCATTTGCTCACCCAATAACCCTACGGGCAATAATATGAAAAGGGAAGATGTGGAACTGTTGCTGAATAATTTTCCCGGTATTGTTATTATTGATGAGGCCTATATCAATTACTCCAAACAAAAAACATGTATACAGGAATTGACGGATTATCCTAATCTGATAGTGATGCAAACACTGTCTAAAGCATGGGGATTGGCTGCACTTCGATTAGGTTTGTGTTATGCGTCCATGGATATCATCGATCTGTATAATAAAGTAAAGCCGCCGTACAATATTAATGAAGCGTCGCAGCAATTGGCCCTGGACGCTTTAAACGAAACTGAAACGGTCAACACATGGATAAGGGAAGTGGTGCAGCAAAAGGACTTCATCACAAAGCAATTGGGTCAGTTTCCTTTTGTAGAAAAAATATATCCCAGTGATGCTAACTTTATCCTGGTAAAAGTGAAAGATGCCAACAGGCTGTATGATCACTTTGCATCGAACGAAGTGATTGTGAGAAACAGGAGTAAGGAAGTGAATTGTGATAATTGTTTGCGTATAACCATTGGCACACCCTCCGAAAATCAACAACTAATTGAATTATTAAAACAGTATCAATCGTGAAAAAAGTTCTATTTATCGACCGGGATGGTACATTGATAAAAGAAGCGCCACCAACGTATCAGCTCGATTCGTTCAGCAAACTGGAGTTTTATCCCGATATGTTTTTATATATGCGGAAGATCGCTGAAGAACTGGATTATGAACTGGTGATGGTAACCAACCAGGATGGTTTGGGTACGGATGTTTTTCCGGAAGATAGTTTTTGGCCGGTGCATAATTTAGTGATGACAAGCCTGGTAAATGAGAACATTCATTTTAGTAAAGTGCTGATTGATAAAACCTATCCAAAAGACAATGCACCTACCCGAAAGCCAGGCACCGGCATGCTGCTTGAATACCTGAACAATCCTGTGTATGACATAGCCAGTTCATTTGTGATTGGCGACCGGATCACCGATATGCAGCTGGCAAAAAATTTGGGTTGCAAAGGCTTTTGGCTGAATATTGATTCCTCTCTTGGCGCAGCAGAAATAGAAGATAAACTGGATGAACTCAAAAAAGACACCATTGTGCTGGAATCGCCGCACTGGAAAGATATCTATGAATTTTTGAAACTTCCTCCAAGAAGGATCATTCATGAAAGAAATACCAACGAAACAAAAATCAGTGTCGATGTTAATTTGGATGGAACCGGCAGGGCACAAATAAAAACAGGGCTTGGTTTTTTTGACCACATGCTGGAGCAGATTGCCAAACACGGGAACATTGATTTGACTATTGAATGCAAGGGCGATCTGCATATTGATGAACACCACACAATAGAAGATGTTGGTATTGCATTGGGTGAAGCGTTGATCAGGGCACTGGGAGATAAAAAGGGAATTGAGCGGTATGCTTTTGTTTTACCTATGGATGAATGCCTTGCCCAGGTGGCGTTGGATTTCGGGGGCCGGAACTGGATCGTATGGGATGCTGAATTTAAAAGAGAGAAAATCGGGGAAATGCCAACGGAAATGTTCTTTCATTTTTTTAAGTCATTCAGCGATGCTGCCAAATGCAACCTGAATATTAAAGTGGAAGGAGACAATGAACATCACAAGATCGAATCCATTTTTAAGGCATTTGCAAAATGCATTAAGCTGGCTGTAAAGAGAGATATCCATAACAATACACTTCCGTCTACAAAAGGGGTTTTATGATTGCGATAGTAAAATACAATGCCGGAAATGTGCAAAGTGTTCAATATGCATTGCAGCGGTTGAATGTAACGTCAATTGTTACAGATGACTTACATGAAATTCTAACAGCAGAAAAAGTGATCTTTCCCGGTGTTGGCCATGCAGCACCCGCAATGCAATATTTAAAAGAGCGGAAACTGGATGAGGTAATCCTTTCATTAAAACAACCAGTGTTGGGAATTTGCCTGGGATTGCAATTGATGTGTACCCATTCTGAAGAAGGGGATACCCATTGTTTAGGAATATTCAATGAACAGGTAAAATTATTTAAGCCAATAGCCGGCGAGAAAGTACCGCAGATTGGATGGAACAGCATCTACGGTTTTCAGTCGCACTTATTTCAAGGCTTACAGGAAAATGATTTTGTTTATTCGGTACATAGTTATTACGGTGCGTTGGGAAATGAAACGGTAGCCACCACCAATTATATCCATCCTTACAGTGCAGCATTGCAAAACAATAATTTTTATGCGGTTCAGTTTCACCCGGAGAAATCAGGTACGGTTGGGGAAACAATTTTAAAAAATTTTATCACATTGACATGACCATCATTCCAGCAATAGATATCATTGGCGGGAAATGCGTTCGTCTTACGCAGGGTGACTATGCACAACAAAAAGTGTACAGTGATAATCCCGTGGAAATAGCTAAGCAATTTGAGGATGCCGGCATCACAAGATTGCATATAGTTGACCTGGACGGTGCCAAAGCCGGAACCATTATTAATTTGAGTGTATTAGAGAGCATTGCCTCCAATACAAACCTGGTAATAGATTTTGGCGGAGGAATAAAAAAGATACAGGATGTGGAAAGTGTTTTTAATGCAGGGGCATCCATCGCAACGATCGGCAGCCTGGCAGTAAAACATCCTGAACTGCTGGAAGAATGGCTGATGGAATATGGTGCAGACAAATTTTTAATCGGTGCCGATGTTTTGGATGAAAAGATAAAGATCAGTGGCTGGCTGGAGGATGGCGGCATTGATATTTTTCACTTTATCGGTATGATGATTGGGCTTGGTGTTACAAATATCTTTTGTACAGATATTTCAAAAGATGGCGCCATGCAGGGGCCCTCAATTGAACTTTATAAAAAGATAATGGCAGAACACCCTGAAATAAAGTTGATCGCCAGCGGGGGCGTTACAACGATGGAGGATGTGATCAAACTAAAAGAAATGGGCTGCACCGGTGCAATCATAGGAAAAGCTATTTATGAGGGAAATATAGACGTAAAAGAACTTGCAACCTTAAACCTTAAACCTTAAACCTTGCTCTGTAAACGCATCATCCCCTGTCTCGATATCAAAGACGGACGAACCGTTAAAGGGATCAATTTCGAAAGTATCCGGGATGCAGGTGATCCTGTAGGGCTGGCTAAATTATATTCTGAACAGGGCGCCGACGAATTGGTTTTTTTG
>JAKQKY010000510.1 GCA_029560415.1 Bacteroidota bacterium
TTTTTTTCTGCGTTATTAGAGAGATGTACCGCAGGTATATCTTTCCGTGTTTCCGTGGCAACAGGCTTTTTAAATTTATTGCCACGGAGGCACGGAATGGAAAGCAGATTTTAAAACCCTTCACCTTTTTTGCCATCGGCCTCACTATCAACATTGTGATCCGGTCTCCGCGGCCCCTGCCCCTCTGCGTGCCATCCTCTTTTTCCTCCCCTTCAAAAACTCTGGCACAATTTTACTTTTATTCATCCTAAATTACAGGTATGAATAAATTTTTCAGGGTACTGATCGCTGGCTGGGGCGCCAAAAAATTAGGCGGCGGCTGTTTAACCACCATTATTGTGTTTATCGCTATTTACTATGCATTGGGCACCTGCAACCGCCCGGCAGAACCAGCACGGCAAGGAACAGGTATGACGGCTCCGGCCCCTGTGCCTGTACACAGCACCGTTAGCATCCATTAAAACTGTGTAATTTCATCTACAACCTTTTTGTAACTGTGGCCAAAATGCTTCAGTGGCATTAATGATTTTCAAACTCCTGTAACTGGTCGCCAGCCGATTCGGATAAGGAGGCTGGCCATTTGTTCCTATGTAGTATAACAAGGATGAGAAAAATATGACCGATGAGGAAGAAGACCAAACAACTGATCACAATGGCCATTATAACCGGCATGCCAGTTCCCGATAAAGCAGCAGGAACCATATGTGTAATAACTAAGAACGTAATTATCGCTGTTAATAAAGGGGCTACTATCAACTGCCCTATTACCGACGCTATATGAATATTGGCATAGCGGCGATGAATATATTTTTTACGCAAACCCCAATAAATAAAAACGTCTGTAACCACCGCTAAAACTATAATAACATGCGTGTAATTAAAAGCATCGCTAACCGGAACAGCAGGGCCTTGTGAACGGCTTTCCAGGAATAAATAACCTAACCAACAATAAAGCAGGAAAATAACAATGGCGATGATCAAAGCAATCATTGCCCTGTTGGTATTAAAAGGTTTATGCGTGATCATCAGAACCGAATATAAGCGCTTCTTATTTCTTCGCCGGTGTAAATTTTATCACGGTATTTTTCTGCGGCTTCACAGTTTTTAAATACGCATAAATAGCTTTCAGGTCTTCCTCTGTCATCCGGGCATACATGGTCCATGGCATAATGCTATTGTATTCGCCGGGGTTGATGGCACGGCTCATCATAGCCGAATCGGAATTGGTTCGAAAGCGGTTGAGGAACATGTCTTCCGTCCACGAACCAATGCCCGTAGGATCAGGTGAAATATTCGCTGATGTTACCACCGCCCCATCCGGGAAAGGAAATGCCCTGCCGCCTCCAAACTCGGTGCCTTCTATAAAATTGCCTTTGTCAAACTGCGTATGACAGTCCATACAGGATGCTGCATTCACCAGGTATTTACCATAGTTCACCACATCTGTTTTAGCAGGCATTTTTGTAAAGG
>JAKQKY010000012.1 GCA_029560415.1 Bacteroidota bacterium
ACGGTGCAGCAAAATAACGCCTGTAATGAGAGGTACCCCATACATCGTTTGGTTGCATGCCTGCATTTTTCCAAACCCAGTACATCATGGTCAGTTCACAGAAATAAGGATTTAACTGGCTGATATGATCACCAGTGTCATCGCCTTTCATTTGGCCTGAAATGTCCCTTCCATTTCTGCCTGCCCATATCGGAACAATAAAATTCACCGGCGGCTGGTAAAAAGGTTTATGAAATGCAGCAAAGAGTTTCATATTCATATAGAATGTAAAATATCGAATGTAAAATAATAAATGCAAAAGTTGTGGAAGTACATATTAACCAAGGGATAGTTGATATAAAACTTTTACGCTTACTTAAACATCCGGTTGAAGGCCTTTACCCAAAAAAAGATAAAGCCGTTGTTGTAAAAACGATTTTTATTTTTTGAATGACTGAGATAAAATTTTGTGCAACTGGTTTGAATGAAGCGGTGCCTCAATTTGTGGCCATACTGTTCAATGAATGCAGGTTGCTGAGCATACATTTTTTCGAGGTTCCCCGAACTCAGGTGTTTTACCATAAAAGCGATTACATAAGACCGGTAGCCCAGGAAATCGGCTACCTGGCAGATGTCGGTGCCGTAGAAATGAAAGTCGCCGATATCGGCAGAAATGGAAAGCCCTGCGCTGCTTTTGATAATGAGCATATTTTCATCCAGGGATGTAACCCTCGCCGGCAAGCCATTGCTTTTCCGGGTTCGGCCATTATCATCCAGGTGGAAGAAGAAATTTTTATACCCATTGCCCCCGGCATTACCACAAACGGCCCAGGATGCATCCTTTTGCTGAAGCTGATGCAATTTTTCAGTCAATACTGCCAGTTGATCCATGCATCGAACATCCTGGTGAACGATCACCAGGTATTCACCCTTTGCTTCCTGAAAAAATCGCCGGATGGCCTCATATGCATTGAATGAATTTCCTGCAGTGTTATCTGCAACAAGGTATTCGCATCTCTCCCTAAAACCATGTGCCATAAAACTATCTTGCATGGCAACATATTCAACCTCATTGGTAACAATGCAGCATATCGAATAAAGAAGTGAATAATTCTTTTGAATAGGTATGTTTACGGTGCCTGCGACCATCGGGGTTTTATTTTAAAAACACTAATTTACACAAGTTTTATGGTATGAAGATTTTGAAGGATTGATACATTTGCAGAAGCCGAATCATTCATTCAACAGGTATTCAAAATAACATGACGAATTTTATTCCCATATTTCCGCTTGAACTTGTTGTATACCCCGGCGAACATCTGAACCTGCACATTTTTGAGCCGCGTTACAAGCAACTGATCAGTGAATGTATTGAACAGAAAAAACCTTTTGGCATTCCGGCAGTGATCAGTAACAAAATGTGTGAAATGGGAACATTGGTTCAAATAACTGAGATCAGTAAACGCTATGATAATGGTGAGATGGACATTAAAACAGAAGGGATCAATATTTTTAAGATCCTTGAAGTGATCCACGATATCCCTGATAAATTATTCAGTGGTGCCATTGTAACCTACCCTCAAAACATCACCAGGGGCAGTAGCGGGCTCATGAAAAAAGTATTGCATGGCATCCGTGAAATACATAAATCGCTGGGCGTAACAAAAGATTTTAAAAAACCCGACAATGAATTATTGAGTTACGATGTGGCGCATCATGCAGGACTGTCACTGGCCGATGAATACCAGCTCCTCGAATTTTTAGATGAACTTCACCGCCAGGAATATTTAAAACGTCACCTTGCAAAAGTATTGCCCGTACTTGAAGAGATGGACCTGCTTAAAGGAAAAATAAAATTGAACGGGCACTTTAAAAACCTACCGGGCTTTAATTATAAATAAAAAGCATTCATGATCACACTTTGTCTCGATTTTGGTAATACCCGCCTTAAAGCGGCCATTTTTACAAAGGAAACATTTACGATTGATATGGTCATCGAAGGTGATGCATTGCCTTTCATCGAATCGTTGATAGATCAATATAAGCCCCAAAAATCTATTTTGTCTTCGGTCATAGATCACGATCCTTCCATAGAATCCCTGCTGGCTTCTAAAACCAGGTTTCATAAATTAACCTATTCAACGAAATTAAATTTCAGCAGCCCGGTTGGAAAGCCAGAGACCATCGGTGCCGACAGGCTGGCATTGGTGGCTGCAGCCGTGCACTTTTACCCGGGAATGAATAACCTGGTGATTGGACTGGGAAGCTGCATTACCTACAATTTTGTGAACCATTTGGGCCATTTCCTGGGAGGAAGTATTTCACCGGGAATGGATATGCGCTTCAGATCGATGCATGAATATACCGCCAAACTGCCCCTGGTACAAGCTGAATGGAATATTCCGCTCATTGGCTACGATACCAAAACAAATCTCCAAAGTGGAGTAATAATGGGCATGGCCAATGAAATAGACGGCTTCATAGGGAAATACAACGAACGTTACGGGAACTTTAACGTGGTTTTAACCGGGGGTAATTCAGCCTATTTTGCCAGTCAACTTAAAAACAAGATATTTGCCGACTCTAATTTTTTATTTAAAGGACTGTATGCACTTAGCGAAATTAACAACTGACGGGCTTAAGAGAATTTCCGGACTTTTATTTGCCATATTACTATATACTCATTCTTCCGCACAAGAAAACTCTCCATATTCCAGGTTTGGGATAGGCGACCTCACCCCGAACCAGAACATCGTTAATCGAACCATGGGCGGAATTTCTGCAGGATATGCCAGTTATTCAAGTCTTAATTTTTTAAACCCGGCATCTTTAGGCGCTATTTCCAATACGATTTTTGATCTTGGTGGTGAAGTAGATTTCAGGTCGTTGAGAAATACACAGGTGCCCGGCAAATCAACATCTACCAATGCGGTGTTTTCCTACCTGCAGGTTGGCTTCCCGATCGCAACAGCTAAGATGAAACGTAAAGGAATATTCTGGGGGCTCAGCTTTGGTCTTCGCCCAATCAGCAAGATCAATTACAAGATCGAAAAAAATGAGCGTTTATCCGGCATCGATAGTCTCAATACCCTGTTCGAAGGATCAGGTGGTTTGAACCAGGCCAATATCAGCACGGGTGTTCGCATCAAGAATTTCAGCCTCGGTATCAGCACAGGTTATAATTTTGGCAACAAGGATTACAGCACCCGTTTAAATTTTCTGAACGATTCAGTTATTTATTATAAATCGAATTCAGAAACCAAGGCCAGTTATGGCGGCGTGTTCCTGAATATTGGCGTACAGTATATGTTCGAAACGGGCAACAAGGGTAAACTTATCGTTGGCGCATATACGAACCTGCAGCAAAGCCTGAATGCCAAACAGAACCACATAGATGAAACATTTACTTATGATGGCAATGGTGCTGTATTGAATATCGATACTGTTGCCTTTCAGAATGATGAAAAAGGTACTGTAAAACTTCCATCTACTTATGGCATCGGGTTTACTTACCAGGACAAGAACAATCATTGGCTGGTAGGCGCTGATATGGAATTTTCGAACTGGAGCAAGTACCGTTATTATAACCAGGCTGATGCTGTTCAAAATAGCTGGACCATCAAAGCTGGCGCTGAATATCTTCCCGCATCTGCCACTACTTCAAGTTCTAAATACTGGAGTTTTGTACGTTACAGGGCAGGACTTTATTATGGACCAGATTATATTAAGCTCGATAAAAGCCGTTCAAACTATGGGGCTACATTGGGAGCAAGCCTACCATTAACTTCTTTTCGTCAAAGGAATATTGCCGGAGAATATGTTCTACTCAATACCGGCATCGAAGTGGGTGGCAGGGGTAGCAAACAAAATTCAACAGTAAGAGAAAGCATCATGCGTTTCAATGTGGGCATATCCATGAACGGTGCCTGGTTCTTTAAAAGAAAGTATGATTAACCCGTTTACTTTTCATTCATGACAGTCAAACATCGAAATACATCATTATTTGCAGCCTTGTTAACAGGCTGCATTTTTTTATTTGGATGTGAGAACAATGAAACCGTGGTGAACAACCTGAACAAAAAAAAGATCGGGGTAGAAGAAGCCAAAAAAGTAAATCTTAATTATACGATAGGCGGCAATACCAAGGCTATTTTAACAGCGCCCATCATGTTGAATGTTGCCGATACCGTTCCTTATGTAGAGTTTCCACAAACCCTGCATGCTGATTTTTACAATGAAAACGGTATCGTTGAAAGTAAGCTGGATGCACGTTATGGTAAGTATAAGCAAAACAAAAGCATTGTGTTTCTTAAAGACAGTGTAAAAGTGATCAACCTGTTAAAAGGCGATACGCTGTATTGCGATGAATTATATTGGGACAGGAACCGCACCGGCGTTGAATTCTATACAGATAAGCCTGTTCGCATCAGAACAAAAACACAGGTCCTCAATGGCATCGGCATGGAATCGAGCCAGGATTTCAGGAACTGGCATATCATTCAATCCACCGGAACGATCCAGGTACCATCTTCAAAATTCCCGGGGTAACATTTTCTTTTGTTCATATTCTCCTTCATGAAATTCCCTAATTCGGAATTCTTTTCTGCTGGTTAACCTAACTTCGGAGTCTAAATTAATTAACATGGAATACCGCCGTTTGGGAAAATCGGGATTGCAGGTAAGTGCCCTTTCTTTTGGAAGCTGGGTAAGTTTTAGTAAACAGATCAACGATAAAATTGCCGAAGAACTCATGGGCATTGCTTACGATAATGGTATCAATTTCTTTGATAACGCAGAAGTATATGCGCTGGGCGAAAGTGAAAAAATGATGGGTCGTGTTTTGAAGAAAAAGAAATGGGATCGCACTTCTTACATTGTTTCTTCCAAAGCATTCTGGGGATGGCGGGGTAAAGACAATAAGCCCAATCAAACAGGTTGCAGCCGCAAGCATTTGATAGAAGCCTGCAATGAAGCTATGAAGCGTCTGCAGGTAGATTACCTCGATTTGTATTTTTGCCACCGGCCCGATAAACAAACGCCCATTGAAGAAACGGTATGGGCCATGAATCATCTTATTCAACAGGGAAAGATCCTTTACTGGGGAACCAGTGAATGGAGTGCCGTGGAGATCATGGAAGCACATCGTGTGGCTGCCGATTACAGGCTAATCGCCCCAACTATGGAACAACCTCAATACAATATGTTTGAACGGGGAAAGATGGATAAAGATTACCTGGATATTTTCAGAACGGTTGGCATGGGTACCACCATCTGGAGCCCGCTTGCATCGGGATTGCTTAGCGGTAAATACAATGAGGGTATTCCAAAGAACAGCCGTTTCGGACTGGAAGGTTTTGATTGGTTAAAAGACCGATGGATCTCGGATGACAAAATAAAAAAGGTGATCAAACTTTCTGAGCTCTCCAAAAAACTTGGCATCAGCACAGCGGCACTCAGTATTGCATGGTGTTTGAAAAATACTAATGTTAGCACAGCCATTTTGGGCGCTACTAAAAAACAACAATTGCTCGATAATTTAAAATCGCTGGAAGCTTTGCCAAAACTCACCCCAGAGGTAATGGAAAAAATAGAATCCATCATGAAAAACAAACCAGCCTTACCAGATCATTAATATGGAAGCGATACATATCTATGGAATTCCCAATTGTGATGTCACCAAAAAGGCATTGGCATGGCTGAAGAAAGAAAAGCTCGGTTATATTTTTCACGATTATAAAAAAGAAGGAGCAAGTGCTAAAAAGCTGAATGAATGGTGTAAGCAAATTGACTGGACGATCCTGTTAAATAAAAGAGGAACAACGTGGAAACAATTGCCTTCAACCATCCAGGACGGGATCAAAGACCAGGCAACCGCGGTAAAGATCATGCAGGAATATACGAGCCTGATCAAAAGGCCGGTCATAGAAAATGCAGGCAGGATTGTAACTGGCTTCCAGGAAAAAGCCTATGCGGGGTTGCTGCTGAAAGGATGAAATTATAAAGAGGAAAAACGGTTATTGCCATCGCAACAGTAACTTTTTCCTGTATATTGCCGACGCATTATATTACAACGATCCGGGTATGATTAACATCACCCCAAGGAAGAAAATTATATCCATTTATAAATAAACAATCATGAAAAGAAATGCAACTGCCGTTTGGCAAGGAACCGGTAAAGAAGGTTCGGGTCACCTGACCACACAAAGCACTGTGTTAAATAAAACCCAGTACTCTTTTAGCAGCCGTTTTGAAAATGGCGTAGGAACAAACCCCGAAGAGTTGGTTGCCGCCGCACATGCAGGCTGTTTCACCATGAAACTTACTTTTATATTGAATGCAGCTGGTTTCACGCCCGATAATATTGAAACACGTTGCGAAATCACGCTTGCTGATGGTTCCATCACCGAATCGCACCTGCATGTAAAAGCAACGGTGCCCGGTGTAAGTAAAGAAGTGTTTGATGCTTCTGTTGCAGATGCTAAAGCTAACTGTCCGATCTCTAAATTGTACAATACCAACATTACACACGAAGCCGAGTTGATATAATTTATTTTAAGTGAATAGTGAAAGGGCCTATAATTCATGTGGCCTTTTCACTATTTAATTTTACACCTACTACAACTTATTCCTATGTCATTTCAAAACAAAACCATTCTCATCACCGGTGCCAGCCGCGGCATTGGCAAAGCAATCGGTTTGCGTTTGGCCAAAGAAGGTGCAAACATTGTGATCGCTTCTAAAAGCGTGGAGGAAAACCCCAAACTGGGAGGAACCATTTACACTGCTGCTGCGGAAATGGAAGCTGCCGGCGGTAAGGCATTGGCAGTACAATGCGATATTCGTTTTGAAGACCAGGTGCAATTGGTTGTAGACAAAGCAGTAGATAAATTCGGTGGCATTGATATGCTCATCAACAACGCCTCTGCAATTAACCTGAATAATTCTGAACAAATGGAACCCAAGCGGTTCGACCTGATGTATGATATCAATGTACGGGGAACATTCATGGTAAGTAAAGCCTGTATCCCTCACCTGAAGAAATCGACCAATGCACATATCCTTAATCTCTCTCCCCCGATCAATATGGATATGAAATGGTTTGCTAATCATCTCGCCTATACGATAAGCAAGTACGACATGACGATGATCGCCCTTGGCCTTGCTGCAGAATTAAAAAAATATAACGTTGCCGCCAATACGCTTTGGCCCCGCACTACCATTGCTACAGCAGCCGTGCAGAATTTACTTGGCGGTGATGCATTGATCAACATGAGTCGTAAACCCGAGATCATGGCCGATGCAGCGTATTATATTTTATCCAAACCATCGGCTGACTGCACCGGCAACAGTTTTATTGATGAAGCTGTATTGGCAGCAGAAGGCATTACAGATCTTGCTGCATATTCAGTTATGCCGGGAGCCCCGTTGTACAATGACCTTTTCATCTGATCTTTTTTACTAATGAGAGTTTCGTGTTAAAGAATACTTAATAAATTTTCCTTTTTGATGAGCGGTAAGCATTTCGCAAGTGGTACGTTTAATTTCGTAGTCGTTGCAAAAGAAAGTATTGAAAGCAACGACCAACTTAATTGTATCGCCCATGAGATCATTATCAGCATTCCTCATCTGCATCTGCCTGTTTGCATCTGGCAATGTTGTTTATGGCCAGGTAGCTAAAAAGCAAATCACCATCAAAAAAATAACCAGCCACATTAAAGTGGATGGTGTATTGGATGATGCAGCCTGGGCTGGTGCACCGGTTGCTGATAAATTTGTTGCGATCAGGCCCACTCCTTTCATGCCCGAAACTGTGGGGAATGATTCTGAAGTTAAATTCCTTTATAATAACGAAGGCATCTATGTAGGCGGATATTTCCATGAAAATGTAAAAGACAGTATCGCTTCCGAACTGATAGGAAGAGATGGTTTTGGGAACAATGATTTTGCGGGCATCATCTTCGACACCTACAATGATAAATTAAATGGCTTTGAATATTTTGTAACCCCGCTGGGTGAACAGATGGATGCCAAGGTTTCTCCTCTCAGTGAAGATTTTAGCTGGAATGCCGTTTGGCAAAGTGGTAGTAAGATACAGGCTGATGGCTGGACATTTGAAATGTTCATTCCTTATTCTGCAATACGGTTTGGACAAAAAGATGTTCAGGAGTGGGGTTTGAATATTGTACGTCGCAGGCAAAAAAGCGGCCAGCAATTATTCTGGCAACCCATCGATCCCAATGTAAATGGATTCTTAACACAGGAAGGATTCCTGAAAGGACTTGAGAATATCAAACCCCCTGTTCGCCTGCAATTCTCTCCTTATTTTTCAACGTATTTAAATCATGATGGTACGGCAAGCGCCGATACCAAAATGAATTCTGCTACCATCAATGGCGGTATGGATGTAAAGTATGGTATCAACCAGGCGTTCACGTTAGATATGACCCTCATCCCCGATTTTGGCCAGGTTCAAACTGATAACCGTGTATTAAACCTTTCACCTTTTGAACTTCGCTTTACGGAGAACCGTAGCTTTTTTACAGAAGGTACCGAGCTGTTCAATAAAGGAAATCTTTTTTACAGCCGCAGGATCGGTCTCGAACCAACTTATAAAAGAAATATAAATGTTGAGAATGATTACCGGGTTTTGGAAGACCCATCCCAGGCTAAGATCATCAATGCCACCAAGATCAGTGGCCGCACACAAAAAGGTTTGGGTGTTGGCATCCTGAATGCGCTTACACAGTCGCAATTCACAACGCTTGAGAATATTGTCAATGGCGAAAAAAAGAAAGAGGAGAATATGCCTTTGACCAATTATAATATCATCGTATTAGACCAAACGCTTAAGCATAACAGCAGTATTTCGCTGGTAAATACGAATGTATGGCGAAGCGGTAATGCTTACGATGCAAATGTTACTTCTGCACTTTTTGATCTGAATAACAAAAAGAATACCTGGAATGTCGGTGGTAATATCAGCGCCAGCAATATTCTAAATAGTGATCAAAAAGCCATTACCGGTTATGCGCATTCTCTATACTTTGGTAAAACCAGCGGGCGATTAAATTTCACGGTTTACCAGGACCTCTTCAATGATAAATATGATAAAAGCGATCTCGGCTATTTTACCAATAACAATTATTTAGAAAATGGTTTTTGGGTTGCTTATAGGTGGAGAAAACCCAGGTACTGGTATAACCAGGCGCAGATCAATGTAAATTTCTGGCATAACCGGCTGGTAACCCCTATCGATGCGTTAAATCGAAAAAGCCTGATGTTCCAGAACATGGGTTATAATGTTAACGGAAATGCACAAACGAAAAAATTATGGTGGTTTGGATTCAACATCAATATAAATAGTGATTACAACGATTTCTATGAACCCCGTCAGCCATTATCGTCAGGAAGGGTATTCAGAAATAAAGGAAGTATAGGGATGGGACTTTGGTATGAAAGCAATTCGGCGAAAAAATTTTCCTGGACGGCCAATGCCTTTACCGGAACAGGTGGTGTATTTAAAAGAACCAGTTTGGATTATGGATTAACGGGTAAAATGCGTTTCAATAATAAATTCTCGGTGGATCATTCCATCAACATTTCCAATGCCCATAATCAGCCAGGATGGGCGGCCAATACAGGAACTGACAGGGACACCGTTATATTTTCACGCAGGGATGTAAAAAGCGTAGAGAATATATTCAGCGTAAAATACAATTTCAACAATAAGATGGGCCTCACATTGCGAACACGGCATTACTGGAGTAAAGTGAACCCGTTGCAATTCTACCAGCTTGATAAATTTGGAGACCTTCAGCAGCCAACATCAGCATTTACCGGTAATGTAAATCAAAATTATAATTTCCTGAGCATGGACATTTTGTATACCTGGCAGTTTGCGCAGGGCAGTTTCATCAATATCGCTTATAAAGATATCAGTGATGATTTCACACGTACTTTTGAAAAGAGTTACTTCAAGAATTTTTCAAACACGATCAATAAACCACGGTTTTCCAGTGTATCCGTTAAAGTGATCTATTTCCTGGATTACTTTACAGCGAAGAAAAAATGGGCACAACATAAAACATCTTAAAATAAAAAATCCCCTTTCTGTTGTAGAAAGGGGATTTTAGTTTTATTGCCATTTCATTATTTAATCATAGCCTTCGGAACTTCTTTCTCCAGGAGGTATCTATAAATAAACCGTGTTTTCAGGTTCTGAAAATGCTGGCCTTTGTTTCCTCCCCAGCCGTGGCGGCCACCCGGGTACATCATGAACTCAAAATCTTTTTTCTGATCCTGCAATTTGCTGATCAATTGAATGCTGTTCTGCAGGTGTACATTGTCATCGATCACACCATGAACGATCTGTAACATGCCTTTGTATTTATCTGTATAATTCAACACAGAACTTTTTTTATACCCTTCGGCATTGTCGTCCATCGTACCCATGAAACGTTCGGTATAATGGGTATCATATAAACTCCAGTCTACCACGCTGCCACCGGCCATACCATGGGTAAACACGTCAGCGCCATAAGTCAGTGCATAACAGCTCATGTAACCACCATAACTGAAGCCGGTTATGCAGATCTTGGTAGGGTCTGCGTTACCGTTAGCAACCAGCCATTTTACCATGGAACTGTAATCCTTCATCTCCCAATAACCAAGGTTATGGTACATATAATTCACGCCTTCTTTACCAAAATGCCCGCTGGCACGATGATCCATGGCAACCTGGATGAGTCCTTCTTTTGCGTACCATTGCTGGTTACCACCTAGTACCCAGCTGTCCATTACAGTACCAGCATCTGGACCGCCATAAACCGAGATCAACACGGGATATTTTTTATTCTTATCCATATTCACCGGCCAGGTAACTTTCATTGGCAGGTCGTATAACCCGTCATCACTTTTCACCCGCAATAATTCTGTTTTAGCAACCTGGTAAGCATCCAGGGCAGCCGCTTTGCTATCGGCAATTTCTTTTATGATCTTTCCATTATTGTTCAGCAAGGTTATCCTTGGTGGGGTAGAAACATTGCTGTAGGTAGTAACAAAATACGAACCGTCGGGCGACAAGCTGATGCCGCTATGATTATAATCACCGAAGGTTAACCGTTGTAATTTTTTTCCATCGAGGTTTACGCGATATAGATCTTTACGGGCTGTATTTTCTTTCCTGGCTGAAAAGTATATCACTCCTTTCTTTTCATCAACATATTGCAGATCGGTAACAGTAAATTTCCCGCTGGTAATGGCGTTGATGAGTTTACCGTTCATGTCGTAGTAATACATATGTTTCCAGCCTGTGGCATCATTAAAAAGAATGAATCCTTTCCCGTTCTCCATGAAATGAATACGTTCGCCTTCATCATCTAGACTTATCCATGTTTTCTGCTCTTCCTGGTAAAACGTTTTCCTGGAACCATCTGCAGGATTAATTTCCCAGATATTCAACTGGTTTTGTTTGCGGTTCATCCATTGAACCAACAAACTTTTGCCACCGGGTTTCCAATAAGGCAATCCAAAGTATTGATCATCTTTTGCATTGAAATCACTCCACACAGCTGTTCCACCAGCAGGCGCAATGATACCAACTTTAACTTCTGGGTTCTTGTCACCAACTTTAGGATAACGCAGCGTTTCTACATAACCGTGTTGTCCGTTTCCATCGGTGATGGTATAAACCGGAACAGGCGAATCATCTGTTCTGAAGAAGGCAATATGCTTACTATCGGGACTCCACCAGAATGCCCTGTATTGTGAGCGGCGGCCGAGGATTTCTTCGGTATACACCCAGCTTGCATAACCATTCAGGATCACTTCACTTCCGTCATTGGTAAGCCTGTTCTCCTTTTTTGCCTGGATATCTACTGCATACAGATCATTGTTTTTCGTGTAGGCCACATAGTTACCATCTGGGCTCATGGTGGCATTCACTTCCCTGTCTTTATCATGTGTAAGTTGAATGTCTTCACCATTGATTTTTATAAACAGGTCATTTGCTTTTGAATAGGCAGTCGGCTTGGGTGCAGGGATACCAACTTTAGTATCGGCATCCGTTGCTTCTTTTTCCACGCCTGTTGCTGCATCTACTAAAAAGGATTTACCATCTTTCATCATCAGGAAATGACTATTATCGGTCCACCTGGCAACGGAAGGAAGGGGTGAGATCATTTCTTTAAAACTTCCCTTGAAGTATTGTTCATCGGTCAGCGGTTTCAACTGGGCCATGCCGGCAATGCCTGTTGCTATCATTACAAGCGTAGCGGTCGTCTTTTTAAAATATAACATGCAGGTGATTTTATTGAAATGACAAGATAGTTTTTTTGAGATAAACGAAAAAAGCAAAATGATAAATGGAGTGTTGAGAACAAAAAAGCACCGGTCAATGAGACCGGTGCCGTGTACTTTAATGAATATGTTGACTTAATCAAGGTCTTTTTCCGGCCTCATCATCGGGAACAACAATACGTCCTGGATGCTGTGCTGGTTGGTGAGCAGCATGCACAGGCGGTCGATTCCAAATCCGATACCGCTGGTTGGTGGCATGCCATATTCCAATGCCCTTAAAAAATCGTAATCAATGAACATGGCCTCATCATCGCCTCTTTCCATCAGCTTAACCTGGTCTTCAAAGCGGTCGCGTTGGTCGATGGGATCATTCAGCTCACTATAGGCATTGGCGATCTCCTTACCATTTACGATCAGCTCAAAACGTTCTACGAGCCCTGGTTTACTGCGATGTTTCTTGGTAAGCGGGCTCATTTCAACCGGGTAATCTGTGATGAACGTAGGTTGGATATAATGGCTTTCGCATTTTCCGCCGAATATCTCATCTATCAGTTTTCCTTTTCCCCACTTAGCATCTGCGTGTATGCCTAATTGTTGACATACGCTGCGTATACCCTCTTCATCCATTTCGCTGATGTTGAAACCGGTATGTTCCAGGATGGCATCGTACATGCTGATCCTTTTGTAAGGAGCTTTAAAACTTATTTCATGGTCACCAACGGTTACGGTTGGCTGCCCGTTTACAGCTACGGCTGCTTTCTCAAGCATCTGTTCCGTGGTATCCATCATCCACTCGTAATCTTTGTAGGCTACGTAAAATTCCAATACCGTGAATTCAGGGTTGTGTGTTCTGTCCATCCCTTCATTCCTGAAATTGCGGCTGAATTCATAGACCCATTCAAATCCACCCACGATCAGCCTTTTCAGGTACAATTCATTGGCGATGCGCATATACATGGGAACATCCAAAGCGTTATGATGTGTGCTGAATGGCCTGGCAGCAGCACCACCCGGGATGCTTTGCAACACAGGTGTATCTACTTCCAATGCATCATGTTCATTCAGGAATGTGCGGATGGCATTGATGAGTTTCGTTCTTTTAATAAATACGTCTTTAACGCCCGGGTTTACGATCAGGTCGGCATAACGCTGGCGATACCTGAACTCAGGGTCGGTTACTTCATCAAAAGCTTCACCGTCTTTTTCCTTAACAATAGGCAATGGCCTTAAGGCTTTGCTGAGGATGGTAAATTCTTTTACATGTACTGATGTTTCTCCTGTCTTGGTGGTGAACACATAGCCACGGATACCGATGATATCGCCGATGTCGATCAGTTTTTTCCAAACGGTTTGATAAAGGGTTTTATCATCACCCGGACAAATATCATCCTGCTTGATATAAAACTGTATTCTTCCGCTGGCATCCTGCAATACGGCGAAGTTGGCCTTGCCCATATCTCTTACGCTCATGATGCGGCCTGCAAGACATACATCTGTGAATTGATCCTTATTTTCTTCCCCTTTATAGTTTTCCTTTATGTATGCAGCGGTTGCGTTTACCGGGTATAGTGGTGCGGGATATGCATCAATGCCCAGGTTATTTAATTCAGCCAGTTTCTCTCTCCTGATAATTTCCTGTTCGGATAAATGTTGTGTACTCATAATGATGGTGCTGAAAGGCCTCGATGCCTCTGCAAGCCCGCAAAGATAAATGTTGTACGTCAGGCAAACAAAGCAATTTATAGTACTGATTTTCTAGTTTTAACAAGCCAATGATTTTACCTTGGCAGTATAATTGCATCTAACCAGTTAAAACCAGCATCATGAAAAAAATCTGTACGATTTTATTAACCGTTATTACGTTGTCTTCCTGTGAAACCCTGAAACAATTGCCTGGTTTGCCAACCGGTATCGGCGTATCTGAACAGGAAGCGGGGCAGGGCATTAAAGAAGCGCTTAGCCAGGGACTTGGGAAAGCTGTACTTCAATTAAACAATACAGATGGATTTTTTAAAGATGCATATTATAAAATTCTGCTGCCGCCAGATGCCCGTAAGATCGAAAACACCCTGAGAAGTCTTGGGTTCAATAACCTGGTTGACAAAGCTATCTTGCAGATTAACCGTGGTGCCGAAGACGCAGCAGGTTTTGCAAAGCCGATCTTCATCGACGCTATTAAAAGTATGACCTTACAGGATGCCATCGGCCTTGTTAGAAACGGCGATACCAGTGCTACCCATTTCTTCCGGGAGAAAACAACTGCAAAACTTATTGCGGCATTTACACCTGTCATTAAAGCTTCACTTGACAAAGTTGAAGGCACCAAATATTACAGCGATCTCGTAAACAAATACAATAGCCTGCCTACAACTTTTAAGCCCATCAATCCCGATCTTACAGGTTTTGTTACTGGTAAGGCCACGGATGCTTTATTTGACCTGGTGGCGAAAGAAGAAGTAAATATTCGTACGAATTTTGCTGCCCGCACAACTGATATCCTGAAAAAGGTATTTGGCGGATCGTATAGGTGATGATGTTCCGGAAAATCAATCTCAGTAACCAGCTAAAAAATTACAGGCCGCATTGAACCCGTTTTCGAAAAGAAGCTTTTTCTCTTCGGGTTTCATGCGGCGTATTTTTGCTTTGATATCACCAAAACTCACATAGATGGTGCGGCCTCTTTCATTTTCAAGGTTGGGGTATTTTCGATTCATTGTTTCGACGGTGAGATTGCCGAATGCGGTTAGAAAATCAGAGAGTTTATTGATGGTATAACCCGGTATCGCAATATTGTCATTTTCAAAATTGCCAATCTGTTGTGGCCTTTCAAGCTTGATGCCCAGGGTTTCCCGGTTAAACCTAACCTTATCGCATAGGAGCGGATTAGATCCACTTTCACATGTATCGAACATGCTGATGGGATAATTGCAAAGCATACCGCCATCTACATAATAATTCCTGGCCCGGGTAGTATCAGACCTTTCAATTTTTCTTTTATCATCCGTTAATAACACAGGCTCAAAATAAAAAGGGATGCTGCCACTGATCCTAACGGCAAGGGCTATAGACATATCGGGTGTTGTTTCATAGGAAAAAACATCGAGCTGTTGTTTGGTAAGGTTGGTGCCTGTACAGTAAAGATCTTTATATTGTTTGTTTTCCAGCCTCATCCGGTGAAGGTCTGCAAAGGTCAGATTTGCATTGCCCGTTTTAAAAGCGACCAATTGATAAAGCCATTTTTCAAATTTATCGCCACGATAGATCCCGAATTTTTTACGAAGACGCCTGTATTTTCCAAAAATGCCACCCCTTCCGTCGTTGAATTGCTGAAGAGCGAGTTTGCTGATGAGACTATCGATCTCGGATGCATTGAAACCGATGCAGACCATGAGCCCTGCAATGGCTCCGGCTGAACTGCCCCCCACTTTTTCGATTTCGGGTAAGATGCCTTTTTGTTCCAATGCCAGGAAAGCTCCTGCATAAGCAATGCCTTTTACGCTGCCTCCTTCGAGTACGAGGTTTTTATATATGTTTTTTTGTTGAGCAAACAGGCTTAAGGGTAAAAGCAGCAGGACCAGGATCATTCTCATCCTGTAAATTTACAAAGGGCGGTACAAAACAGTTGTTAAATAATATACATTTCCCTTATATCAATTCAAAGAAAGTAACACCTGCCAGGCTTCATCTACTTTTCCTTCATCGAGTAATTCTGCTGCTAACCTATGTGTTTCTTTTTCCATTTCCACGGGATCGATGCTGAAATACTGAACGATCTGTTTCAGTTTATCTGAATCGAAGGAGGGTTGTACAAAAGGAATGTCATGAACATTGGCCAGTTGGCCCAAATGATTCCCGGAAAGTACCTGGCTACTGCGGATGCTTCCCGGCAGGGCATCAATTCCAATCCCTATTTGTGTATTTGGCTTGGCTACTTTAAAAAGATTAGTGGAATCTACTTTACAATACCAGTCGCCACCTAACCGGGCGATGTGATGAATTTTCTGCTGATCGATCTTTTTATTTTCGTCAAGAATGGAATCATCAATGTGCATGAGCAACACTTCGCAGATCACGAGGTTGCCTGCTCCACCCTGGTCGCCCAATGGCTTTACTTCAATCACTTTGCATTCCAAACTGATCTTGCTTTCCTTTACCCGCGGAGGTTTTATCATTACAGATTTTTCTTCCGTAAAGCCTGCTTTAATGAATTCGTTCACTTCTTTTGGAAATTCGCAACTGGATAATGAAGTTTGCTGAACCATATCGTAATCCACGATATTGATAACCACTTCCGGAACATCCAGCACATTTTGCAAGGTATGTTTGGTGGTATTGTCGCGTACACGACGTGCCGGAGAAAATATAACGATGGGTGGATTTGAAGAAAAGAGGTTGAAAAAACTAAACGGGCTCAGGTTAACATGGCCTTCTTTATCAATGGTGGATGCAAAACATATTGGCCTTGGCGCAATGGCGTGTTGCAAAAAATTTTGCTTGTCAACCGGGGAAAGATCTTGTAAGTTAATGATCATGTTAACCGTCTTTTGATAGAGGTGATTTTAAAGAAAGAGAAATGAATATCAGTTGAAAAATATTTTTCCCGCCAGGTTTTTTATTTTTTCAAAGCAAGAATAGAAAAATCATTTTCATCCCTTACGATGGTATTGCTAAGTTTTCCCAATGCATCTATTTCCATTTCTACCACATCTCCTTCTTTCAACCATTGTTCGGTATAATTTGGATCGTTGAATTTTCCGGTTCCGTTGAGTTCGAGGAAACAACCGGTACCCACGGTGCCGCTTCCGATCACATCGCCGGCATATAAATTCACTCCGTAACTGCAACGTTCTATGATCTCAGCAAAGGTCCAATCCATCTCTCCCACATTTCCCTGGCTCACCTGGATGCCATTTACCCAACACTTCATGCCCAGGTTCCAGCTTTTGCCTGTATGGCCCTCTTTGCAGGGGATTTCATATTGTTCCAGCTCATCGAGGGTAACGAGCATGGGACCTATCACGGTTGCAAAATCTTTTCCTTTGGCAGGGCCCAGGTTAAGGAGCATTTCTTCCATCTGTAGCCTGCGTGCACTCATGTCGTTCATGATCATGAGTCCACCGATATAGGCATCCGCATCTTCCGCTTTAATATTCCTGCCCATCCTGTTGATGACAATGGCCGCTTCTAATTCAAAATCAAGCTTTTCAAAATGATCGGGCATGCAAACGATATCGCCGGGGCCCTGAATGCTGTTGTGATTGGTGAAATAAAAGATGGGGTATTGATCAAATTCTGGGATCATGTCTACCTTCCGGTTACGCCTGGCTGCTGCTACATGCTGACGGAATGCATAGCCATCCCGGCAACTGGTAGGATGAGGTACGGGAGCCAATAGATATGCTTCATCAAAAGGATGGGCCATTACATTGCGAACCAGCCCTTCCTTGATCCGATGCTCAACGGCCATGGCCAGGGGCATGATATCGTCCCAGTAATTCAGGAACATGGCCATGCTCACGGGCAGATCGGGATGCAGCATATCGGTATCATATAATTGTCCGTTTACCAATAAAGCAAGCTGGTCACGTTCGTCTTTTAAATAAGTAACTAATTTCATACAAGTAATTATTAATGAGTTAGCAAATTTAGCATTACGCTAACAGCTAAAAAAAATGATTTAGTATATTTGCAATGTATAAAAATCTGTATGCATGGAATTTACTAAAATACATAATAAGGGTCAGGCCAAGCTATTCAGGAGTCAATACCTAGAATATCTTACCAAGACTCATCCTCTTGTTATTTGGGGTATGTATCTCCCGGTATTGATCCTGTTTCCGTATTACGCGGGTACCAGGTTATCGTTCAGTGGATTAAATGTATTGCTGATTTTCCTGGCGGGTGGTTTTTTCTGGACTTTCACCGAATACATCCTGCATCGCTTTGCATTTCATCATCATCCAACCACTGAAAAAGGACGGAGGATCAATTATGTACTGCATGGTAACCACCATGAATATCCGAGGGATAAAGAACGACTCTTTATGCCCGCAGTTCCAAGCCTGATCCTGGCTTCGGCTTTCTTTGGCGTTTTCTACCTGGCGATGGGGAAAGCGGCTATCGCATTTTTCCCGGGCTTCATGTTAGGGTACCTGATCTATGGTTCGATGCACTATGCCATTCACGCATGGAATCCCCCATTTAAATGGATGAAAGGTCTTTGGCGCAACCATCATTTGCATCATTACAAACATGCCGATATGGGCTTTGGGGTGAGCAGCACATTATGGGATCATGTTTTTGGAACCATGTTCGATCTGAAGAAAGAAAAAGAAGACAAGGAAAAAGTGCAGGAACTAATGTTTAAAAGAAATCCGAATAAAAAGGATATGCAGCACAGTTAGTACTACCAGCGTTCTTCATCATCATATGCAACATCATTCCCGGCCGATTCCTGCCGGGTTTTTATTTTTTGCAATTGGCGTTCGATCATGAGTGATGCAATGATATGCCCGGCATCTTCCTTTTCATTGGCTTTTAAGAGTGCTTTTAGTTTTTGTTCCGGAATATCCATTCTGTATAATAAGGAAATAAGCCGGTCGAAATTTCGAAGAATGAGCTCATTGATGTAGGATGCCAGCTGATCCCGCAGCCTGCCATCCTGTATGGAAGTTACGTCTGTAACGGCCGATAATTGAGCCGTCAGCTGTTCTTCGAGATTATCGGGTTGTTCCATGGCTTTCTTTTTGTTTGCTGAAACTTAGTTTTACCAGGCGCCAGTTCATGAAGAGTGTCCACCAGCTTCCCATGAATAAGGCTTTAAATAGTTTACCCTTTACCGTTATCTGTTCTTCAGAAGTCCATACAAGGCCGATCAGCCATTCGAGTATCAGCCACATGATGCAATTTAATATCCAGCTGATCAGCAATCTTACTTTGGGTGACCTGTTGAGATACCAACGTTTCATCTTAATTTTTTATAAAGCTAATCAGAATTTTTCAAGCACGCCCAGCGCAAATAAAGCATAATCATATTTACAGGGGTCTGCTGGATCCATCTTTCTTAGTTCGGCGGTAAGTTCCCGTACAGCCTGCCAGTCGGTTTGTGTACGATGCAGCATTCCAAACTGCCGCGAAACCCTGGCCACATGCACATCGAGTGGAATAAGCAGTTTTGACGGAGATATTTTCTTCCAGAGTCCAAAGTCAACTCCATGCGAATCCTGGCGAACCATCCATCGCAGGTACATGCAGAGTCGTTTACAGGTTGCTTTTTTGGCAGGTGATGCAATGTGTTTTAATGTTCGTTTCGGAACATCTTCCAATGAAAAAAAATATTGGTAAAATCCATTGAGGGCCTCTTCAACCGGTTCATCAGCATTGTTGCTGATCCATTTGGTAAAGGCTGTTTCCAGGGATTGGTTTGATGAATAATGATGCTTGAAAAAAGAAATGAAATAGAGTAAGTCAGTCGGATTGAAAGTGCGGTGTTTGAATGACAATAATTTTTTAAGGTCGTTATCGGAATGATGCAGGCAGAAATCGTACGGAGCATCATCCATCAGCTTCATGAGTTCAGTTGATTTATTGATGATGGTGGTTCGGTTGCCCCAGGCGAATATGGCTGCGAAGAAGCCCGCTATTTCTATATCCTGCCGTTTTGTAAACCGATGTGGAATGCAAACAGGATCGGCCGCAATGAAAGAAGGCTGGTCATACTCATCCACTTTCTTTTGCAGGAATTCTTCCAGGTTAATTATCGGCATTTATTTTCAGTGAACTTTACACTTATGCTTATACGTTAGCCTCGGTATACAACGATTCATTCTACCCGATCGCCTGCTTCAGGTCTTCGATAAGGTCGTTGGCATCTTCAATGCCTACACTTAACCTGATGAGCCCGTCGGTAAGACCGTTCTTTAATCTTTCCTCCCTTGGAATGCTGGCATGCGTCATACTTGCCGGGTGATTGATCAGCGATTCTACGCCACCGAGGCTTTCGGCCAGTGAAAATAATTGAGTAGAGGATAATACTTTATTGGCCGCTTCAATGCTATCATCTTTCAGGGTAAAACTCATCATGCCACCGAAACCTCTCATTTGGGCTTTGGCAATGTCATAATTATGATGGTCTGTAAAACCGCACCAGTACACTCTTTCCACCTTTGGATGATTGCGCAGGTAATGTGCAATGATCTCACCATTTTCACAATGTTGCTTCATGCGTACGTGCAGGGTTTTGATACCCCTCATTACCAGGAAGCAATCCATGGGACCAGGTACGGCACCACAACTTTTTTGTATAAAATAGAGTTGATCTTTAAGTTTTTCATCATTCATGACCAGTGCGCCCTGGATCACATCACTGTGCCCACCGAGATACTTGGTTGAAGAATGCATGACGATATCTGCACCCAGGTCGAGCGGGTTCTGGAGATATGGGGAGGCAAACGTATTGTCGACACAAAGCCAGGCACCAGCCTCCCTGGAAATGGCTGCTACTGCAGCAATATCGGTGATGTTCATCAAAGGATTGGTAGGCGTTTCTATCCAGATCAGTTTCGTATTAACGGTAACGGCTGAACGAACATTTTCTGCATTACTGGTATCGATGTATTTGAATTTAATACCGAATTTCTCAAATACTTTGGTGAACAGCCTGTAGGTGCCGCCATACATATCGCTTGCGGCGATCACTTCATCTCCCGGGCTCAATAATTTAATTACAGCGTCGGTGGCAGCTACCCCACTGCTGAAAGCCAGGCCAAAACGGCCATTCTCTATCACAGCCAATGCGGTTTCAAGGGCTTTACGGGTCGGGTTCTGTGAACGGGCATATTCAAAACCCTGGTTTACCCCGGGGGCAGATTGCACGTATGTTGACGTTTGATAGATCGGGGTCATGATAGCTCCCGTGCTTGGATCGGGTTCTGCGCCTGCATGTATAAATTTAGTAGCGAGTTGCTGTTTGCGTGCTGTTTCTTTCTGACTCATTGTTTTTAAATTATTCGTGGCAAATTTACTCATTCCTTGCAGAAGAGCGGGCATTATTTATTTTAACATCTCGGCTACACACAGGTAGCGCCAATCAAAATTATCTGCATCATGTGCATGGAGGCTCCTGCTTTTTTTCTGAAGTACCTGAGCTTTTAAGATGTCTTCTTTCACGAGCTTCTGTTTGGCGGTGTAAACGTATTCTTTCATCTCTTTATCTTCCATCCATATTTTCTGTGGTGGTTCATAACCAATTTTATCAGTGCGCCAAACGATGCTATCGGGAAGTTTCTGATCCATCAACTTCCTGAATATCGATTTCGTGTAGCCGTTACTGATCTTAAATTGAGAAGGTAGTGAAAAAATGAACTGAACCAGTTCGGCATTGAGGAACGGTAGTCTTACTTCCAGTCCATGGGCCATTGCATTACGGTCGCTGTATCGCAGCAATTCCTCCAGTCCGTGCTGCATGGTATTGAAGTACAGGATATCGTTTAATTTCGTTACCACTGGCTTATGAATGCCCTCCCATTCTCTTCCCTTGAGAAAGGTTAGCATGTTTTTGCTGATATCGGTATGATGTATGATCCTCTGGTATTCCTTTTTTTCCAGGGCAATGGATGCATGTGAAGGAAGAAATGCTGCCATGATATTTTTCACGCCCCACCGAAATGGGATATTATTGGCCTGTAACCTGATCTTTTCTTTCTTGATGTCGGAAAACTTATACCTGCTCACCATTTCCTGCAGGTACCAATGTATATATTTATGATAGCCGGCCAGTACTTCGTCGGCGCCCTGCCCATCGAGCAAAACTTTAACCCGTTGCGATTTTGCCAGGTCAAAAACCCTGTACTGTGCATAAATGCTGGAGGAAGGAAAAGGTTCTTCCTGGTGATAACAGAGCTTTTTAAAATCCCTGATGAGATCGGCAGCGGTGGGTACTACAGTAAAATTATCGACCTGGAGTTTTTTCACCACTTCCAGTACATAGGCGTGTTCGTTTTTTTCAAACCCGGGAAATATAGCCGAGAAGGTTTTATACTTATTGGCAACATTGCGTATTTGCTGTTGCATGTAATATACAATAGAGGAACTGTCGAGGCCGCCACTGAGGCTGGCTCCAACCGGCACATCACTTCGCAAACGCCTGAAAACAGACGAAGAAAAAAGTGCATCTATTCTTTCAATGGCATCTTCCTCACTGATACGAATAAACGCTTGTTTATCGATGTTCCAGTAGTTCTCTATCCTGATGCTCCCTTCCCCGGCACGATAGTATAAGTAGTGGGCTGCGGGCAATGAATAAATGTCTTTAAAAAAAGTCTGCGCTTTGTCTGCCGGGTTCTGTACATACCCAAGGGTAATGTAGTTCAGGATCATTTTATGCTCAGGTATTTTATTGATGCCGGCTGCCCATAGTGCTTTCATTTCGCTGGCAAAAGCGAACATGTTTTTTTCGGCATAATAATAAAAAGGCTTTTCACCAAAGCGGTCGCGGGCCGCAAACAATTGCTGTTCCTGGTCGTCCCAGATTGCAAAGGCAAACATGCCATCAAAGTATTGTACACATTGTTCTTTATAAAAATCGTATGCGGCCAATATCACTTCTGTATCACTTCCTGTTTTGAAATGATACCCGGCTTTTTTCAGTTCTTTCCGAAGTTCAATGTAATTGTAAATCTCACCATTATATACGATCGTATATCGGTCCAGGTAATGCATGGGCTGAGCTGCTTCATCGCTTAGATCGATGATGGCAAGTCTGCGGTGCGCAAACCCGGCATTGCTGATATCATTGATCCAGAAGCCTTCGCCATCGGGGCCACGGTGTGCCAGCGAATCGGCCATTCTTTTCAATGCCGGTAAACTCAATGCAAACGATTTGGGAGATATAATTCCTGCAATGCCACACATATTGTAAATATCACACTTCCCGAAAGTAAAGCCAAAAATAATTAACGGTGAACGATTATGGTTTCACTTTAATGGGCAATGAAACCCTTACGTCATCCCATGCCATGATAAGGTTTGTTCCATTGTTTGCAGGGACAAATACCATGGTAAAATCTTCGAGCGGTGGATTCTGAATCGTGGTTGAAATGTCTGTTTTGAATACATCCCGCGAAGTATCGAGGTGAAGCCCCCAGGTAAAGAGGTTGTTATTCAGTACAATCGTCCATTTGTCGGCATAAGGAATACAATAAATAATATAACGGCCACGGCTAATGTTGGATTTACCAACCATTACGTCTTTAAAGAATTCTATTTCGGTAGCCTCATTTGCACCTAGCCTCCATTCCTTACCATATTCTCTCAAACCTTTGCCAGGAGGGCCGAAGATCAGTCTTCCCTTTTTTTGCGGCCTGCTGTAAATAACCCTGGCTACCAATGAGGAAGTATCACTGCCATTCATTTTTAAGATGGGATAGTCGGGTGGATAATAACTCATATCCATCGGCGATTGATCGTAGGTAATATACGGATTCACCGATTCTTTTTTATGCAGGGTATCAATGGATATCTCGGTTTTCTTTTGCCCCGTGGGCTTCTCTGCATCGTTGCAGGAAATAAAGACAGCGGGCATGGCCAATAAAAAAAAGAGGTAGATAAATTTATAAAATGGATTCGTTTGCATATTATATTATAAGGCGATGGGAAGGTTTAGTTTAACATCATCCCAGGCGATGACCAGGTTGATACCATTAGACAGTTTATCAAATACCATGGTGAACACATCAAGATTATCGGGCTGCTTTTCAACGGGTACGTCTACCCGCAGTACATCCTTCTTACTGTCGTATTTGAACGAACCCCAGATATCATTCTCTTTATTAATGATGATGGTCCACTTGCCGGTATCGGGGATGGCATACAAGGTATAGCGTCCCTTTTTAACTTTTACGCCCCCAATGGTTACTGGTTGATAAAATTCTATTTCGGTAGCTTCATTGGCACCCAGGCGCCATAATTTACCATACTCAATTAGGTCTCCAAAAATACCCCGGCCGTTTTTCTGGGGGCGGCTGTAAATGACCCTGGCCAGTAAAGGTTCACTGGCTTTGTCTTGTATGCGTAACAGGGGATAGTTGTTTGGATAATAACTCATGTCCATCGGCGATTTATCAACCGCTGGCAATTTCATCTGCGCCATGCCATTGACAATGCAGGTTGACATGAGTAAAACGATAAGGAGTAGCCGCTTCATGGTTATTTTTTTTCAAAGATATAGGAATCATCATGTAATAATTGCTCCATCGTATGAGCGGCGTATTTTTTTAACAAAGGGAAAAATTGATCATAATACGGTTGAATTAACTGGATATTTTCCTGGAAAATTGCAAATGCTTTACCGGCGTCGTGAATGTATGCAGCCCGTCGAACCATTCCTTCAAAACTATTCCTGATCCCCCACTGAAAACGATAGTGATAGAGGAAATCGTGTTTTTTCATGGCATCAAAGAACGGGATGAATGCTTGTGGTAAAGTTGCAACCTGGTTATTGAGCGATGTATATACCCGTTGAGAAAAATCGAGCAAGGCTTTTTCATTAACAAATTCCCGCTCATCATTTGCGAGGTAATAATCTAGAACGATGTCGGTGAAAGCGCCCGAATACAGGCGATAATCTGCCCGGAAAAATTCCTTTATTTCTTTGATGGCTTCATGCGTATCGGTAAAATCATCTATTGCCCTGTGGAGCCTGATACCCCGATGAATACCCGAAGCATAATCAAATTGCTTTTTACCCTTTACAAAATCGCTGATCATATTGCCTACCAATATCTGCGGTTCATTGAAAGAGAGATATGCATGCGCCAGGTAATTCATGCTTAAAGATAAAAGTAAATCCCAACCGGCGGGGCTGAACCAGTCGTTTAATTTTGTATACTTTTATACCGTTGTTATGACCAGGCAATCTTTCTAAACTGCTTGGGCAACTCTTCGTCCCACATAAACATTAAAGCATTCATATGAACTGGATACTACTCATCATTGCCGGCTTATTTGAAACGGGTTTCGCCATTTGCCTGGGTAAAGCCAAAACAGCTACGGGTAACCAGCAGGTGGGTTGGATGGCAGGATTTTTTGTTTGCCTGGCCATTAGCATGTATCTATTATATAAAGTTACCAGGGTGTTGCCTATCGGCACCGCATATGCAGTATGGACGGGCATTGGCGCAGCAGGCACCGTAATACTGGGCATTATTCTTTTCGAAGAACCCGCTACCTTCTGGCGGCTTTTCTTTATCACCACGTTGATCTGTTCCATCATAGGTCTTAAACTGGTTTCTCATTAAATAAAAGAATTTTTTCTCAACAAACCATAGCTGGCTATTATACGTAATTAAATAAAAAGGGGACAGAATAGATATTCCGTCCCGTCATTTAAATCCAATATCCTATGAAAAAACCTAGGCATATGAACACACGAACTATACCAAATTTATATATACAGAAAACAGCCGCTAACACAAATGATTGGGGTAAAATTTTCCACAGCCTGCAAATGGGCTGCATAAATTTCTACAAAACCCCGATTTTCAACAACCAAATACGTTACCTGCAGGCTGCGATACAATGAAAAATGGGTAATTGAGGTGAATACAGTCTGGCAGGTTTTCTGCATATAGTATTAAAATGTTCATTATGACGCAAATAATTTCATTGCAGTATTACGGACAGTTGTTAACCGGGATGGCAACAGAGATTCAAAACCGTCATCATCATATGTTTAAAGTTGTATTTGACAACGACTATGAAAATGTTTTCTTTACCGATGTTGAATCAGGTCAGTGGCTTGAAGAAGACCTGGGATTTACAGAACTGGCCAGGGAAGTTGGTAAACAAGTGAAACTTGTTTCGGGCAGTTTGTTTCATGTACCCAGGATGCTTACCTGGCACAGGCAGCTTATTAATGATGCGCTGATCAGTTTTGGATTTTTTAATTATATGAAAGACAAGTACAAAATGTATGAAATTTATCATGTAAATAAAAAATACCTCTATACCCTTGTTGAAATGGATAACGATGAATGGCAGATACTCGGAAATAATATGCAGGTATTGGAAAACATTGATCGCGATTTTGTAGAACAGGTCATACAGATCCTTCCATTATATTGGGCCAACAGCAGGTAAGTTATTTGCCAGCCGGGAGTTGCTCTTTACCTGCGTTGAGTGACACAATAAACCGGCTTCCTTCATTTAATACCGATTGCACTTCCACATCCATGTTATGTGACTGAAGAATATTAAGAGTCGTGGCCAACCCGAGCCCCATTCCATTTCTTTTGGCAGTAAAATAGGGTTCAAATAACCTGGATAGATTTTCATCGCTGATGCCACAGCCATTATCGGAAATGGTTAACTGCAGTTGTCCGTTTACGTTATCCAGGTTAATCTGCAGTACTCCTTCCGACTGTTCCATGGCTTCCACCGCGTTAATAATAATGTTTAGAAAAGCAATCCTGAGTTTTTCAGGATCAGCCATCACCATGATTTCTGTTTCTGGAAGTTCTGTACTGAGGTGAATCTTTTTTAGCGTGATGCGGTCATGTGCAGACGCAATGCTGTCATGGATCACCTTTTGCAGAGAAACGGAAACCTGCTGAATGTCGGCAGGCCTGCTGGTATCAAGCAATTCTGTGATGAGGCTTTCAATTCGTTTACAATTTCGCTGGATGATATCGAGATATATCTTACTTTCTTCTGCGGGCGTTTGGTGATCGAGCTGTTCGAGTGAAAGATTGATGTTATTTAAAGGATTGCGCACTTCATGGGCCAGTACATGCACCAGCCGGCCGGCCACTCCTTTTTTCTCCATCCGCAGCGTGGCCTTTTCAGCCTTTTTCATGCCGGTAATATCGTGCATGATGAATTGATAATATCGTACTTCCTTATCGTGTTCTGCAGATACCGAAAGGGTGCAGTATTTCATCTGGCCCTGCTTTGTTTTAATGACCACTTCCCGGTTTTCGATATCGCTGCAGTTCATCAGTTCTTCCCTTAACACTTCCCGTTGGGATCCGCCGGGCAGGAAACGAAAGATATCCGACTTCATTATTTCATCCCGGGTATAGCCAAACAGTTTTACGGTAGCATCATTCACATCCAGGAACTGCATCGATCCATCTGTAATGAATACAGCGTCGGCCGATCTTTCAAACACATTCCTGAACTTACGTTCATTTGACTGCAGTGCTTTAAGCGACCTTGATCTTTCATATGTATACCGTATGCATCGCTCAAGCTTTTCCGCATCCATCTCCGATTTCACCAGGTAATCGAAAGCTCCTGCCTCCATGGCATCCACATCTACTTTTCGGTTACCCTTGCCTGTTAGTAAGATAAAAGGCTGCTCACAATTATTCTTAATTGAATCTTTGATGAGGTCGAGGCCGGTTTTGGCACCCAACAGGTAATCAACCAGGAAGATATCGTATTTGGTATCGCAGGTAAGGTTTAGTGCATCCTCATATTTATAACACCACTCTATCTTATACCGGTTACCTGGAATACTCCTGATATATTCACTCGTAATGAAATAATCATCCTCGTCATCATCTATGATGAGGATGTTGAGGTCAAGGTATTCTGAATGCATCAGCATTTGTATTCTTTACGCTGTTAGTGTTTGGTATTCCTATTCAAAAATAATCTGTTCGTCGCGTTCTTCCATAGGTATCTTCCTGATGAAATCATCGTACTGGGCATCATCATGGTTACTGTAAACTCCATAAGCATCTATACTATAACCGATCTTACCATCATTGGCTTCCAGCAGGTAAAGGATAGAAGAATCAGAAGGATCTGAATTTCCTTCAAAACGGTATGTTCTGATGATCTTCAATTCATCAGGATTGTAGAATTTGATATCGTCGGTACCGAAACCCTTTTCTGTCATCCTGAATTCATTATCATGTTTTTTTAATCTTAATTTTTCCAGTACGGTACTAAGTGTTGTCATTTCGATTTTTTCAAATGCCATAAGATTGCTTTTAAGATTAAATAATATTAATTAGCCATACCAACATTGTACCATTTTTTTATGGCATGATTTTAACGATTATACTTCCATATATTTTTAACGTTTAAATACTCTAATCATGTCAATCAACCTATTGCAACAGGTGCAGGAAAACCTTGGTTATCCTCCCTTGAAAAAAATTGATCCCAATGAACAAAATCCCGGGTCAGTTCCTACCGCAGATAGTGGAGCCCTTGCCCAGGCAGTGATCCCTGCCGTGCTGGCTGGTATGTACAACCTGGTAAAAACTGACGAAGGTGCTGAAGTGATTAAACAGGAAAAACCCGGCACTGATTGGTCTGTTGAACTATACGGAGAAAAAAGCTCCGAACTTATGAACCGCATTGCATCATTGACCTCACTGGATAGCCTAACCGCACATACTGCATTCAATGATACAGCCATAGAAACTGCCAGGCTCATTCGTGAACAGGTTAAAACCGATAACAGCAATATTGCGATACGTCAATTTGTGGAATCGCAAAGGAACCTTTTCCTGCCTTATCTTTCTGATGCCCTGCAGGCGGGTCTTTTACTTGGCGATGGCCCGATTGATGATCGAACCAATAAAATGGAAGGACCTATTTCGTCATTAATGCACTCCATAGAATCAGGATTCAATGGAAATGAAACGAAGAAAGCCGACTAACTTTTCGATTCTTCATATTGTTTGATCTTATTGTACAGTGTTTTCCGATCGATCCTCAATAATTCCGCTGCACGGGTTTTATTAAAATTAACTTCCCGCAGCACTTTCATGATGGCTTCATATTCTGCTTTTGATGAAGCATCCTTGAGATCGAATGTTCTTGCAGGAGCCGGGGTTTCCTGGCTTCCTGGCATGGGCTCGTGCAAAGGTTCTGAATGATTGGTGATTTCCCAGGGAAGTGTTTTGGACGTGATCATCCCTTCTTTGGTGAGCAGCACAGCCCTCCGTACTACATTCCGGAATTCCCTAAGATTGCCCGGCCATGAATAATTCATGAACATATCCATCACTTCATCTTCAAAGCCTCCGATGTTGCGATTTAATTCTGACTTTGATTTTTCCAGGAAGAATGCCGCGAACAGGGGAATGTCTTTTCTTCGGTTACGCAAGGCCGGTAGATTGATGGAGAATTCATTGAAGCGATGGTAAAGGTCTTCCCTGAAATTTCCTTTGCGGTAGGCATCCTGCAGGTTTTCATTCGATGCTACAATGATGCGCACATCTACAGGTGTTTCTTTATTGCCACCTACTCTTTTGAATTTTCGTTCCTGGATCACCCTCAGCAACGAGGCTTGAACTTCATAGGACAGGTTGGCCACCTCATCCAGGAACAAAGTTCCTCCATCGGCCATTTCAAAATGCCCTTCCTTATCGGCCAATGCCCCGGTGAATGCACCTTTCACATGGCCAAAGAGTTCGCTGCCGGCAAGTTCTTTAGATAAGGTTCCGCAATCCATGGCTACAAAAGGTTTATCGGCCCTTTCACTTAACCGGTGAATGGTTTTAGCAATCACTTCTTTTCCCGTTCCGCTTTCGCCATATAAGATGATGCTGTAATTGGTGGGTGCTACCATTTCTATCTGCCTGTACAACTCTACTGTAGCACCTGCTTCACCCACCAGGAACTCAGAACTGCCGGGTAACGGTTTAGTAGGAGCCGGCCTGTTAACTGCTGTTGCTGCATGGCCATTTGACCTGGTTTCTGCGGGCTCTGAAAGGGCAGCCTGGAGTACATTCAGCACTTCATCGGGTATAAGCGGTTTGGTGATGTAATCATGAGCGCCAAGCTTTATAACATCCACAGCGGTTTTAATATCGGAGTAGCCGGTAATGATGAACACGATGGTTTGGGGTGCATGGGCCTTGATCTCGACCAGTACATCTTTGCCTTCTTTATCTCCCAGCCGGTAATCACAGAGCACAATATCAAAATGATCTTCTTTGAATTTGGCCAAACCTTTAGCACCCGAATGAGCACTTTCAGCTTCATAACCATTTCTTATGAGAAACCTGCAAAGCAATAGGCACATATCCAGGTCATCGTCTATGATCAATACTTTTTTATTCATAAAATCTATTTTTTATTTTATCAGGATTCTGTTTTCGCCAGGGTTACTTTTTGCACTGGCACTTCTTCTACTATGATCCACATGGCGTAATCGTTCGGGTAAATTTTACCGCCGAAATTGATCGCATACACTTTTGTAAAAACTGCGCCAAGATACAGGATGGCCGAGCTGTAATAAACCCAGATCATCACAATGATCACTGAACCTGCCGCCCCAAATACCGATGCAAGGTTGCTCTTACCCAGGTAAAAACCGATTGCAAATTTGCCCAGCGTAAATAACACGGATGTGATCAAGGCGCCTACCAACACATCTTTCCATTTTATCTTTGCATCAGGCAATATTTTAAAAATGCTGGCAAACAACAACATGCCCACCCCAATTGATAGCACCGTATCTACCAATGGTATCAGCGAATCGCCTATTCCATGCATCATCGTATTCAACCTGGTACTCACAGCGGCCACTACTGCATTCAGGATCAGGGATACGATCATGATAAATCCCAGGCAGATGATGATGGAAAAAGAAAGTATCCTGTTCAAAATGATCTTCCACCAAACCTTTCGCATCCTGGTTTTCAATCCCCAGATTTTATTCAGCGAATCCTGCATTTCCCCGAATATACCGGTTGCGCCTATGAGCAGGATGACCAGGCTCACAATGGTCGCAAACGGCGTATCTCCATTCAGGTGAATATGCTGCATCGTACCCTGGATCTGTAAAGCTGCCTCACTGCCAACCATGCCATTGATCTGCTGGTATACTTCGCCACGCATAGCTTCTTTTCCAAACAGGATACCACTCACCGATATAATGATCACCAGCATGGGTGCCAGCGATAACGTTGTATAGTAAGCCAGCGATGCACTATACTTGATCACATTGTCGGCCACGTACTCAATGATCACCTGTTTATTAAAATGAAAAAATAAGACCAGTTTTTTGCGCATTGCTCTTAGGGTTAAGCGTTGTGAATGAAGTTGCGATAATTGTACCATGTAATAAATTCCCCGGCAAATGGGATAATATTTACCCCTTTCAAGGCAAATTTAAAAAGCTTTTATAGTTAAAAAAGGGCAAAACCGTAAAAGCGTGCCCCTCCCCGATCAAGGTATGTAATTTGCTGTAAATCTGTGTTGCTAATCAGATAAAATAAAAGGCAAATACAAAATTTGATGGAAGGCATCGGTACGAAACAATGAGTTTAAACATTTCCCATGTTACAAGATGAAATACAGTACATTATTAAATAATGACATGTTAAAAGCATTAATCATTGACGACGAAACAGACATTTGCTACCTATTAAGTGCATTATTAAAGCATAAAAATCTTGAATCGGCATATGTTAACAACCTGGCAGATGCCACGCAAATGTTGAAAAATTATGCCCCGGAGATCATTTTTCTGGATAATCATTTACCCGATGGACTGGGAATGAATTTTATAGAATACATACGGAAATTTTATCCCACGGTTAAGATCATCATGATCACGGCGCACGATACCGCTGCCGACAAACATCGTGCATTAAAAGAAGGAGCAGATTTTTTTATCGGGAAACCATTTACCAGGGACCTGATCTATAAAGCAGTAGACCAGGTAATGAACTAACACTTTTTTTACCCACTGTTGAATTTTTTCCCCAAATGGAGATAAAATAGTTTTTAAAATTCTGTTGAATCTTTCACTGGTTTGAACAAAAATGTTGGCAGAGTATTTTCATAACATTCATATAACGTTTTCATTCACTTTAAAACATAACACAATGGGAAATTTACTTTATATCATCGCGGTAATTCTGGTGATCGGATGGGCTATCGGTTTTTTAGGATTTCATACCGGGGGTATCATACATATTTTACTGGTTATTGCCGTGATCGCAGTACTATTGAAACTGATCAGGGGGAACGCCTAACATTCAAATTAAAATTTGCATACCATGGAGGCATTTAGCAATGCAATAGCAGAAAAATTCAATGGGCTGCTTTCATACCTCAATCTTACCAAGAAAGAATTTGAAATGGTAGCAGAT
>JAKQKY010000073.1 GCA_029560415.1 Bacteroidota bacterium
GGCACATGAAAACTGATGACCTCAGCATACCTGCACAATTGCTCCAGGCTGGCTTCTTTTACTGCTGCATTACCAAATCCGTATGAATATTTATCATAGGCGAGAATGCTTACATCGAAAGATGAAAGCAATTTGGCAAAAGTAGACCCGGTATTTCCAAAACCAACGATGCCGATCACCTTACCCGATATTTCGGTGCCACGATTCTCTTCTCTGCGCCAGGTGCCCTTTCGCACTTCATCCTGGCTCCTGCACATGTGATTGGCCATATTCAGCAACATCCCCAACGCATGTTCCGCTACAGCATTCCGGTTACCTTCCGGACTGCTCACACAGCGAATGTTTTTTTCCGATGCATAAGCAACGTCTATCAATTCCATGCCACTGCCCAGCCTGCCGATCCATTGCAATTTTTGGGCTTTGTCTATCATCGGCTTATCAATAGGCACCCTGGTGGTTACTACCAGCCCGGTCGCATCTGCTACCTTTTCAAATAGTTCATCGTAGCTGATATCCGGTTCATATATAAAGGCATACCCTTTTTCGGTAAGGGTATCCAGCAAATATGGATGAACTTTAGATGTTATAATAATCATGTTATACTACAGCAATCATGCTGATCTCTACATGTACATTTTTGGGAAGGCCCCTAACCGCAACCGTTTCCCTGGCAGGATACACAGGTTCTGTGGCTGAATCATTTACTGCAAAATACCGGCCATAAATCTCATTTACTTCTGCAAACAGGCTCATGTCGGTCAAAAATATGGTCGTTTTTACCACTTTGTCAAATCCGGCGGAAGCAGCCTTTAATATGGCCTGCAGGTTTTTCATCACCTGTTCTGTTTCTGCTGCAATGCTATCCAGTACAAGATCAGCGCTGCCGGGTACCAATGCGATCTGTCCCGAAATGAATAAGAGGTTTCCTGCTTTTATAGCCTGGTTATATGGACCGATGGGTGCCGGTGCATCAGCAGTCATGATGATTTCTTTTGACATGGGGTTGTTTTTTTTAATAAACACAAATATATCTTTTCCCAACAACCTATTTTTGCCAAAATATTTTTGATGAACATTGCAGTACAGGGTAACGACCAGTCTTTCGCAGAATTAACCACGGGAATTGAATCTGTAAACTGGATCCGGATAAATTCACTTGAAAATAAAGAATCTTTCAGTGATGCAGATGCCATTTTCCTGCTGAATGATGAGCCCTTGCTTCCTGCATCTTTCAACCCCACAGTTCCGGTTTTCATAAACAGTGTAAGTAAAAAGATTGCAGAATACAATATAAATTACCCGCTTATCCGAATCAATGGCTGGAATGGCTTTTTACAAAGAACTAGCTGGGAAATTGCGGGAGAAGTTAATGATGAGATCAAAAAAATATTATCATCGATCCAAAAAAAATACATCTCGGTGCCCGATGAACCTGGCTTCATATCTGCCAGGGTCATTGCAATGATCATCAATGAAGCCTACTTTGCAAAATCAGAACAGGTAAGTACAGAACAGGATATCGACATTGCTATGAAACTAGGCACCAATTATCCTTATGGTCCCTTTGAATGGGGAAGAATGATCGGCATTCCCCACGTGTATGCGCTTTTGAAAAAATTATCCGCATCCAATGAATTGTATACTGCTTCAACATTATTGCAACAGGAGGCAACCAACCCATGAGCCTGATATTAAACATCGATACAGCCACAGAAACAGCATCAGTTTGTATAGCACAGGATACCACTATCATTGGCCAGGAGACAAATGAAATACAAAAAGACCACGCATCCTTTCTGCATCGGGCCATTAAAAAACTTGCCGATAAAATTCCGGGCGGGTTATCGTCGTTAGATGCAGTAGCGGTAAACTGGGGACCAGGTTCCTATACCGGGTTACGGGTAGGCATGGCCGCTGCGAAAGGACTTAGTTATGCATTGAACAAACCTTTTATAACGGTTAATTCCCTGGCCATCCTTGCAAAATCTGTCATCATGCAACCGGATTTTGACGGCAAAAAATCAAGCCTTATTTGCCCATTGGTGGATGCAAGAAGAATGGAAGTTTTTACGGCCGTTTACGATCATGAAATGAAGGAGGTCATCGCTCCATGCGCTATGATATTACATGAAAATTCTTTTGCAGATATACTGAACAAAAAAAGGATCATTTTTTTAGGGAGCGGTGCAAAAAAATTACAGCAAATCCTTGCTCATCCTGATGCTTCTTATATCAATGCAACTGGTTTGATGAATTCAATGTGTTATTTATCATTAGAAAATTTTCTACAAAAAAGTTATACCGAACTGATACACAGTGAACCATTTTACATAAAAGATTTTTATTCTCCTACACAATAAAAAATATGATTCATATTATGGTATTTTAACAATACATACAGGTATAGATTGCGATTCGTTTGTATATTTGCAATTACAAACATATTGTTCAAGCATTTTTAAAATTATTATTCCTATGATGGTTGCGACTCAGCCTAATGAGCAGGTACTCGTATCTGCGAATGGTACACCTGAAACGATGAAAATCAATTTTCACAATCTGAAAAAAGCTGCCCTGGTTTTAAGATCATTGAATCATAAATTACGTCAGCAGATTTTAGCGTTGATTGAAACTGAGAAAAAGATTACGGTAACTGAAATCTATGTGCGTATGCGCCTCGAACAATCGGTTGCTTCACAACACCTTGCCATCTTACGACGTGCAGGTATTGTTACCACTCAGCGAGATGGAAAATTCATTTACTACACAGTGAATTACAAAAGAATTGATGAAATAAATCAATTTGTACAGGAACTGGTGGGTTAAGCGTTAAAGGAGAACAAAATTCAAAGCGGTTGCGAAAAGCATCCGCTTTTTTATTTTTATATTTGTGTTTTAATACAAAAATCATCGCCATGTTTATCAAACAGCTTTATACAAATTGCCTCAGCGAAGCTGCCTATTATATTGAAAGTAAAGGAGAAGCAGCCATCATCGATCCCCTGAGGGATACCGCTGCATACCTGGAACTTGCTAAAGAAAGAAATGCCGTTATCAAATATATTTTTGAAACACATTTTCATGCCGATTTTGTCAGTGGTCATCTCGACCTATCCAAACAAACCGGCGCACCAATCGTTTTTGGCCCCGGGGCACAAACCAATTTCAATATACATTCTGCCAAAGACGGAGAAATATTTTCGATCGGCGAACTTAAACTGGAAGTATTGCATACGCCGGGTCATACCCTGGAAAGCACCTGTTACCTGTTAAAAGATCCTTCAGGCAAACCCCACGCTTTGTTTTCGGGCGATACCCTGTTTGTAGGAGATGTTGGCAGGCCCGATCTTAGCAGTGGTGATATGAGCAGTGAAGACCTGGCCAGCATTATGTATGATACCATCGTTACAAAAATATTACCGCTCGAAGATCAAATCATAGTATATCCGGCCCATGGACCCGGCAGCAGTTGTGGTAAAAATCTCGGACCCAATACTTACAGCAGTATTGGAGAAGAAAAGAAAAACAATTATGCCCTTCAGCCTCAAAGCCGGGAGGAATTTATTAAAGCAGTTACGAATGGACTTCATGAAGCCCCGAGATATTTTGCTATCAATGCAAAGATCAACCAGGATGGCTATGATGAATTGAGCCTTGTGAAAGAAAAAGGAATGAAGGCTTTATCTATTGATGAATTTAAAAAAGCCATGCAACAGGATTGCATCATCCTCGATACACGACATGCGAGCCAATTTACTGAAGGTTTCATTCCAGGATCTATCTTCATAGGCCTCGAAGGCCGTTTTGCAGAATGGGCCGGGAGCATATTGCCATTTGACAAACCCTTCATACTCGTTACCGAACCGGGCAAAGAAGAAGAAACGGTGATCCGTCTTTCCAGGGTAGGGTTTGATAAGATGGAAGGATTTCTGGCTGGTGGATTTGAAGCCTGGAAAAATGCCGGTGAAAAAACCGACCTGATCATTGACATTGAAGCCGATGAATTAATGATGGATATTCCACATGATCCGAATTTACTGGTGGTGGATGTACGAAGGGAAACAGAATTTGCCGACGGGCACCTGGCGGATGCCGTTAATCTTCCCCTGGATGAAATGACCGACCTGGTGCAGCTTGCACAATTTGAAGAAAATCAAAACCTCTATGTTCATTGTGCGGGCGGGTACCGCAGTGTGATCGCAGCTTCATTATTTAAGAAGCATGGCTACCATAACCTCAGGAATGTGTTGGGTGGATGGGCTAAGATCAAAGAGCAGGAAAAAGCAAAGGTTGTAAAAGAAGCCAGTGTATTAAACTAAAAGCACCTACCCGTTAACGTTGGCTCAATGGAGGCGTTTTATCAATCCATTTGCTTTCATAATCTGGCTGATAATCCCATTTCCACCGGCGGTGACTCCATAAATAATTATCGGGATGTTCCCTGATGGTTTCTTCCAGGAAATCTCTATACATTAACGTAAGTTCACCTTCCTTCAAAGATGAACCATGTTCTGTAATGATCGTTGGTATAAAACGATAGTGCCCTCTTTTTACTTTCACAAATTTTACAAAAACCACAGCAGTATCATTCTTGATAGCGCCTTTATCCGGTCCCGTTACAAACGGCGCCGCCTTACTGAAAAAATTCAGCCAGAATGAATTCTGCGGTACGCCCGGGTTTTGATCAGCAGCAAGCCCTAATGAATACTGCATGCTGAATACTTTGTGCATACGGGTCTTGAATTCCTGTGCCGCTATCAAAATGGTACCCTTCTTGGAACGAAGGTCATAAAAAAGTTTATCCAGTGCCTGGTTATTGATTTTCATGTAAACACCTACCCAGGGAATCTGTAGCTTTTTGGCAATGATCCAGTTGCCATATTCCCAGCTAAACTGGTGGCCGCTGTGAAACTGGATATTCTTGCCTTTTGCGGCCAATGCGTTGCATGCATCGAGGTCCATTTCGGCCCTCTTAAAAAATGCTTTTTCAGAAATGCTTAGTAGTTTGATCGTTTCAATAAAAGTATCGGTGAGATTCCGGTAAAACCTTTTGGCAATGCGGATCTTTTCTGCTGTTGTTTTTTCGGGAAAAGCGATATTAAGATTGTTCATCACCACATCCTTTCGGTAACGGGCAACATGGTACATGATAAATGCGGCAAAATCACTGATACCGTACAATATGAAGAAAGGTAATAGTGAAATAAGGTAAAGAGCGCCGTAAATGATATAATACATGAATAAAATTAATGCGCAAAGGTATGACCTTGTGCGGAACCTTGCAAGAGCTGCCATCGGTAACCAATAGCCGTATTACAATATCGTATTCTGAAGAATCTCTCCCCGCTGTGCATAATCGGTATTGAAATGAAGTCCCCTGCTTTCCTTGCGGAGTTCAGCACTTTTAACGATGAGGTACGCCACTGTGATCATGTTGCGGAGTTCGCACAACTGGGGCGATACTTCGGTACGTTGGTAAAGGGCTTCTGTTTCCTCATGCAACAGGTCGAGCCGCCTGTTAGCACGCCGTAAACGTTCATTGTTGCGCACAATACCAACGTAATCGCTCATCAGGAGTTTTAATTCCTTTAAACTTTGTGTGATCAGGATCATTTCTCCTGGCGCCGTGGTTCCGGCTGCATTCCAATCGGGAATAAAAGTATTGAAATGAGTGTCATTGATCTGATCAACAGCTTTCAGGTAACTCCGGTGAGAAAACACCATGGCTTCCAGCAACGAATTACTGGCCAGCCGGTTGGCTCCATGCAGGCCGGTGCTGGCGCATTCACCCGAAGCGAACAGATTTTTTATGGAAGTGTGGCCCCACTCATCTGTTTTTACACCGCCGCAACTGTAATGGGCCGCAGGTGACACGGGTATCATGTCCTTGGCAACGTCAACGCCTATACTAAGACACTTTGCATATATATTGGGGAAATGTTCCCTGAAATTATCCTGGTCCATATGACGGCAATCCAGGTACACAAACTCGGTACCATTGATCTTCATTTCACTATCGATGGCTCTCGCAACAATATCCCTGGGCGCCAGGTCTTTCCTGGCATCGTATCGTTCCATGAATGCCTCTCCTGCCTGGTTTCGCAGGATACCTCCATCGCCCCTAACCGCTTCCGTTATTAAGAAAGATTGTCCACGTACACCTGGTTCGTACAATGCCGTTGGATGAAACTGGATGAATTCCATATTCTCAATGCGTCCTTTTGCACGATATACCATGGCAACCCCATCGCCTGTTGCAATGGCTGGATTGGTGGTACTCCGGTATACCTGACCGTTGCCTCCGGCTGCCAACAATGTGATACGGGCAACGATCTTTTCAATTTTTTTAGTACTAAGGTTCAGCACATATACACCATAACATTCTATGTCGGGAGTAGATTTGGTAACCAGGTAACCCAGGTGATGTTGAGTAATGATATCCAACACAAAACAATGGCTGATCAGGTGAATGTTGTTGCACTTCTTAATGGCTTCCAGGAGGGTTCTCTCCATTTCTTCGCCGGTAACATCTTTGTGATGCAGGATGCGGCTTTCACTATGGCCGCCTTCCTTGCCCAGTTTAAAATCGCCATCAGGTTCTTTGTCGAAGCGGGCTCCCCAACGTATGATCTCATCAATTCGCTCAACACCTTCTTTCACCACAACCTCCACGATATGGGGATTACAAAGTCCATCACCGGCGATCAACGTATCTTCTATGTGTTTGGTAAAACTATCCTGGTTAAAATCCATCACACCTGCAATACCTCCCTGCGCATATTTGGTATTGGTTTCATCACTCCGTGCCTTTGTAAGAATGGTAATGGTCTTACCCGGGCATTGTTCAGCTACCTTCAATGCATAAGTAAGCCCGGCAATCCCTGAACCAATCACTAAAAAATCTGTTTGCATATTACTAAGGTTGATGATCGATTTATATTTCTTTATTGCATTACCGGCGCTTCAATCCATGCATCGCTTTCTTTAAGCAGGTTGATCAGTTCATTCACGGCAACCTCGCTGTTCACATTCCGCTTCACAACTTCTTTACCTCTATACAAAGTGATCTTACCTACGCCACTGCCCACATATCCAAAATCGGCATCGGCCATTTCACCCGGGCCATTCACTATGCATCCCATGATGGCGATCTTCACGCCTTTAAGGTGGTTGGTCACCGCCCTGATTCTCGCAGTTGTTTCCTGCAGATCAAAAAGGGTGCGGCCGCAACTCGGACAACTGATATATTCTGTTTTTGAAATGCGGGTACGCGTTGCCTGTAGTATACCAAAAGCAATGCTGTTTAACAATGCAGGTTGGGGCGCTACGGCAGTGTTGCCAAAATGATGACCCAGGCAAATACCATCGCCGAGCCCATCAATGAGCAGGGCGCCGGTTTCAACTGCAAAGTGGATCAGGCTTTCATCCTGGGTGGCATGAGCGCTATCGCAGATCATGATCACCGGGTTCTTTATATCCTGTTGCATGAGTTCGATAAACATTCTTCGAACAGACTGCACACTGTTTGTATTGGTAGAACTCAGGCATATAACAGCCGTTTGATCATTCTTGAGTTTTTGAAAGACAGTTGAGATTTGCTGATCGGGGTATCCTTCCGAATAACAATCGATCATGACGAAGTTCAATGTTGCAGATTTTGCAATGTTATCAACAAGGTATTGATTCGCTTCCAGCAGGGGGAAATATTTTTCAGGATTATTAGCATCTATCCATTGACGATAATAAACCAATACACCCAACGTTCCCGGAAGATCAAAGCTGAGCGGCTGATTACAAAATATGTAGTCTGCAGCTGCATCGCCGATATGCCACTTATCTGTTGCCTCATCATAGCTATAACCAATATGTTTCAGGTCAGCAGGAACGATCTCTTTCAATTTTGAATAATCGGCCACCACCACCGGTACATGCTTCCCGCCTATATTCTTTACTTCAAAACTTTGTCTTCTTTTATATTCAAATGGAGAATAGGTTAATTTGTCAATACCAGGAACAACATTTTCTTTAGTTCTTTCATCGCCGGTGTAACGTTTTACCAGGTCCCTGCATACAGGTATTTCCAATTCCGGGTCTTCGGTAAGGGATACCCGAATTGTATCACCAATGCCATCTTCCAATAAAGTGCCGATACCGATTGCCGATTTGATCCTGCCATCTTCCCCGTCACCGGCTTCGGTTACGCCAAGGTGTAACGGGTAGCATTCGCCAAATTCCTGCATCATGTGGTGAATGAGTGACCGGTATGCCTGCACCATCACTTGTGGGTTACTGCTCTTCATGCTCAGCACGATGTTGTGATAATCCTCGCTGCGGGCAATGCGCAGGAATTCCATGGCACTTTCAACCATGCCATTGGCTGTATCGCCATAACGGCTCATGATGCGATCGCTCAGGCTTCCATGATTGGTGCCGATGCGCATGGCAGTACCGTGTTCTTTGCAGATGTTAACGAGTGGAGTAAAACGTTCCCGGATCCTTTCTATTTCTTCTGCATATTCTTCATCGGTGTATTCAAGTTGTTCAAATTTCTTTTTATCTACATAGTTCCCTGGATTGATGCGCACTTTTTCAACAATACCAGCAGCTATCTCAGCAGCATTGGGAGTGAAATGAATATCTGCTACCAATGGCGTGAAGTAACCTCTTCGATGTAATTCATCTTTTATATTCCTTAAATTCTCTGCTTCGTTCTTCGAGGGCGCCGTTATACGCACCAGTTCTGCCCCTGCTTCAATGCAGCGTATGCTTTGCTCAACCGTAGCCATCGTATCCATGGTATCGGTTGTGGTCATGGTTTGCACCCTGATCGGGTGATGGGCACCCAATAACAGGCTGCCAACTTTTACTTCGCGTGTAGGCAGACGTTTGTATTGCGTTAAAGATTCACAGTATAACTGCATAATGGAAAAATGATGAGGTTAATGACTGTGCAAAGTTAACGAACAGCTTACAAAAGAATTTGTTTGAAAAGCATTGATATTTCTGTCGCTTTTCAAGCTGGCAAAAAATATAAATAAAATGAAAAGCTGTATTACCAGTCTTTTTCCGGCTTGTTGACAGCAGCGGCATTTACTTTATGTAGTTTATCCTGCAGGTTTTTTTCCTGCTGCATGAGGGCTTTTAGCTTATTGTCGGCATCCTGTTTGGTAAGCTTGGATGGCTGTGGCTTAGGTTCTTCTTCCTTCTTTTCTTTTTTTTGCTGGTTATTGTCCTGTTTCTTTTTATCCTGGTTATTCTTTTGTTGCTGCTGCTGTTGCTGTTGCAATGCTTTCTGCAGGTTTTGCCGGGCATCTTCATTATCGGGTGCCAGCTTGAGGGCTTCTTTATAGGCTTCTATGCATTCAGGCAATTTTTTATCGTTTTGATATACGACCCCTTTATTATAAAGAGCATTACTTTTCTCTGATGCATTATTCAATTGTGATGAGGCCTGGTCGTATGCTTTGATGGCATCTTCCTTCTTATCCGATTTATACAATGCATTGCCCAGGTTATACTGTGCTATCGGGTTATTGGCATTTTGGCCAGCAGCGGCAGAATAATCGGTAGCGGCTTTATTGTAATCGCTTTTCTTGTACGCTTCATTGCCTTGTTTGATGAGCTCATTTTCTTTTTGCGCCGAGCCAGGCAAACTGGCCAGTAAAAAGATAATGATGGCAGCCACTTTAAGTTTGCTTTTGTTCATGGTGATGGATCTTCTCTCTGAAATAAATAACTCGATCAGTAAAAACAAGAACGCCAGGGCGAGCAGGTACATATAATAACTTTTATAATTTACCAATGATTCATCGGTTACGGTTCGTTGATCCATGGCGTTCAATTCGCCTGTAATTTTAGAAACCACAGCATCGGTATTGTCGAATAGGATGTATTGCCCGCCTGATGCTGCAGAAACCTGCTTTAGCTCCTCTTCGTTTAACCGGGAGATCACCGTATTGCCTTCATTGTCTTTTTTCAATTCACGGGTGGTTTCGTCCATCAAAGGCGCTCCTTCCGGCGATCCTATGCCAACGGTATGAATGATTACACCAGACGCAGCCATTTGCGCCGCTGTTTTAATAGCCGTTTCATCATGGTCTTCTCCATCACTGATCAAAACCACAGCTTTGTATTTCTTTTCCTTTTCATTAAAAGATGCGAAACACATTTTCAATGCATCGCCGATCACTGTTCCCTGTGTGGGCACGGTTTCAGTTGAAGCTGCTGATATGTACATCTTGGCGGCTGAAAGATCACCTGTGAGTGGCATCTGCAGGTATGCCTTACCGGCAAAAACTACAATGCCGATGCGGTTGTTGCCAAGCTTATCTATCAACCTGTTCAGCACCTGCTTGGCTCTTTCGAGCCTGTTGGGTTTAATATCCTGGGCCAGCATACTTTTACTTACGTCGATCGCAATCATCAGGTCGATCCCATTACGACTCACCTGCTCAACACCGGCAGCACTGCGTGGATTCGCCAACGTTAGGATCAACAAAATACAGGCAAACAGTACCAGCAAAAATTTACGGAGATAGGCAGCAGGATTGTAACCAGCCGTTAACCTGCTTACCAGTTCTGGATCGCCGATCTTTTTAACGATGGCCTTTTTCCTGGATAATGCATAGATATACAGGCCCACCAAAATTGGTGCCAGCAGCAACAATAGCAATAATTCTATGTACTGAAAATGAGGCATGCAGGGTGAAATTAAACAATATCGGGCAGGGCTTTGTTAAAGAAACAATAAGAATATCATTTCTTTCCTTCAAAGAAACCAAGTTCTTTTAAAACGTCCTTGGTTATATCGAGTCGCACTTTCCGCATGTCTACAGCCTGGTCCGGGGTTTTTACCAGGGTTACAAAAAAGTATACGTGGCGGTTTTCTTCGATCCAGCCAGCGATCCAGCCGATTGAATTATTGGCTTCATCAAATCCCCACCCGGTTTTGTAACTTAGTTTATAGGCAGTATTATCTTCCTGCAACATCATATCCCTCACCGTTTGCTGCACCGATTTGCGGAAAGGCAATTGATCAAAATACAGCATTTTTAAAAGCCCTAATTGTTCGTCAGGAGAAATTTTAAGATTGTTATTAAGCCAGAAAGAATCAATGGGGCCCGAAATATTTCTATTTCCGTAAGATAAACTATCGATCCATTGCTGCATGGTATCTTTCCCGATGCGACGGGCCACTTCCTGGTAAAAAGGTACACAGCTTACTTTGAAAGCTTCGCGGATATCCATGTTTTTGTTCCAGTCGTTATTGGGGCGCTTGATGCCATCCCAGGGAATGATCATTTTTTCGTTTGTTACGGCACCGGTTTGCAAACCAATTAGGGAATTGACGATCTTAAAAGTAGAAGCCGGTGTCAAACGCATGGTATCTAGCGCCATGTTATAAACCGTGATCTCGCCATCAGCATTGTTGAGCATGGTAAAACACCCGTCTACATTCTTGGCATCGAAATATTTTTTTAAACTGTTATCGATCTTTGCTTTGTTTACCGAACAGGAAGCCAGGAAAATGATCAATAAGCAGATTGTGGAGCATTGAACGAAAAGAGATTTGGTATTTTTCATTGATTGCATTTTTTGGATTGATTGAATGCAGGATTGGTGCTATTTTTCAAGGTGTTTGGCGGTTGCATCCAGTGCTTCATAAAAAGACTCGCCAAATTTCCGTATCAGGGGTTCTTTTAAGAATTCATACACAGGCACTTTCAGTTTTGTGCCCAATGCGCAGGCGGCCTTACAATGATCTTCCCTGGGTTCATAATTGGCATACTCGGTTACTCCGTCTGCGCTCTTTTTCGTAGTGACAGGAAACAAGTGACAACTAATAGGCTTTTTCCATTTAATTTTTCCATCGAGGTAAGCCTGTTCAATACCACATTTTACAATTCCTTTTTTGTCTACAATTCCATACACACAAACCTGGCTGTTAATCGTTGGCGTTACCCAACCAAATTCACGGTCGTAAACATAACGACCCTGCGATTTGATATTGGCTTTGCTCACTTCATTCAGGTATGGCAATACCATATCAAACACCTCGTCGATCTTGGCCAGTTCCTTCTTCTCCAGCGGCGCACCCGCATCTCCATCTACACAACAGGCACCCTTGCAGGCATTGAGGTCGCATACAAAAGCTTTCTGCACGATCTCATCGCTTACCAATACATTATCGATTGCTATCATGGCTGCAAAAATACGGGTAAATGTTGAGAGGCTGTTGTGAAATATGGTGCCTTTACAACCGCTTATGTAATCGGCTCAATGCACGTATTACTGCTGACCGAAGCCTTTTTGCAGTTGTTGAAAATCAATACTCAAATAAGATTGTTGGTAGTGAACTCATTGCTGTTGACCCTTCCATTTAAAACTACGGATCAGGTGATCCATATCTACCTGCAGAAAATCCTGCACCGGTTTTAAAGAATCAGCATTGGGAGTTGCATCAAAATACAAAGCGCCCCGTAGGAAATTTTTGGTGGTGTCGCTTAAAAAAAACTGTTTAGCTGTGGCGGCATTTCCACCCACGCGAAAAAATACGCCGGTGATACCGTTTGTCGTTGTAAATAAACTGTCTTTGATCGATGTTGCTACTGCCTCATTCTTATTGGTGAGGTTGAATGCATCGTTCACCATCCTGTCGAAACGATTGGTTCCGGTGGAATCTTTATAAGTTCCATCTGCCTGTTTGATCTTATACATGGCTTGTCCGCCAATGATCTTATAACTTAAAAAAATGCGGGCATTGAAGGTTGGAAAATCTATGTTTACCCAATAAGGATTTTCTGGGCTGCTGTCGAAATAAGTACTGTCTTTAATGATGTTTGCATACGCCGGGTATTCGAATTGATAAGGGAACTCGGGCTTGTCAAAAGCAACATATTTGTGCTCGGGCAGGCTGATGTGAAAGTAGCCGGTTTTCTTGGATGTATAGGTATTGTTGCAGGAAATGAAAAACAACAAGCTGCCAAACAAGCAGGTTACCCCGATAATAAAAAGTGTTATTGAAATATTTTTTTTATGCATTCCCTGTTTCAGATTGTTGTATGATGACTTTAACTTTATCGATCCTGTTCTTATTGATCTCGAGTGGTATAAAAGTAAAGTCCCCGCTTACCAGCGTTTCATTTACTTGCGGAAATTCGCCGGCAATTTCAAGCACCAACCCTGCCAATGAATCACTTTCCCCGCGTATCGATTCAAAAGTATCTCCAGGGATGTTCATGGCTTTGCAAACGTCGTTGATCATTGTTTTTCCTTCGAAGATATAATTGAAGTCATCGATCTTACGGTTATTGCTTTCCTCATCATCAAATTCATCTTTAATATCCCCGATGATCTCCTCCATGATATCCTCGAGTGTTACAATGCCCGAGGTGCCACCGAATTCATCTACTACAATGGCAAAATGAATCCTTTTCGTTCTGAATTCCTGTAAAAGGTCTTCGATCAGTTTCTGTTCATGCACAAAATAAGGTGTACGCATCAATGCATGCCATTCATAATCTTCGCTTTCGTGCAGGTACGGCAACAGGTCTTTTGTATGCAACATGCCCACGATCTCATCCAGGTTGTTTTTATACACAGGAAGCCTGGAATAATGCAGATCTTCCACGAGTTTCAACACTTCAAAATAACGACTGCCTGTTTCAATGCCACTAACGTCGAGCCTTGTACGCATGATCTGTTTAACGGTAGTTCCTCCGAATTTGCGGATGCCTTTCAATATCTGCTTTTCTTCAATGGTTGCTTCATGTTCGGGTAACAGGTCGATCGCATAGTCGAGATTGCTGTTGTCCATGGAAGATGATTTTTCTGCAGAAACTTTTCTTTCGATGTTGTCGCTGAACCTCACCAGCCTTTTACTGAGCCTATAAAAAATACTGTTGAATATTTCTATGATCAATGATGCGGTTGCAGCAAACCAAACCTTGTGGTGTGTTGCCCATACTTTAGGCAGCACTTCTGCAAACAACACAAGTATGAAAGTGACCGAAAGAACTTTTATCAGAAAATCGACCCAGAAAGTAAAATCATAATGGGTCAGCCAGTCATTGATGAGCAGGTTAGAAATAAGGATGATGCCTATGTTCACAAAACTGTTGGCAATGAGCATGGAAGCCAGCAGTATCTTGGGCTGCTCGAGCAGGTTTACAATGCGCCTGAAAGAAGGCTGCCGCCTTGTTTTTAAGATATTGATGTCTTTGGCGGTAAGTGAAAAAAAAGCCACTTCACTTCCGGCCACAAAAAAAGATAGTACCAGGAGAACAAAAATGACCAGGATCAATATAGTCGTTGCTGCGGGCGTAATAGCCATTAAGGTGAGCAAGGAATGTACTGGTCCAAAAACCGAATGATAGTCCAAAACAAAAAATTTATGTAAACAATCACTTACAGTGAATAGCATCCTGTAAATTTATTTTAAAAGGGCAATCTTTCATCACCATGTTCATTGGTTGGTGGTTCATCTGCTGGCCCCTGGTTTTCATTTCCTTCAAAACCCGGCATCCCTTGAGTACCATCATTTCTTTTGTCAAGCATGATCAGGTTGTCTCCTACGATTTCTGTTGCAAATTTTTTATTGCCGTCTTTATCTTCCCAACTACGAGTTTTTAAACGGCCTTCAATATAAACAAGACTTCCCCGGTGAAGATATTTCTGGGCCAGTTCTGCCAGCCCACGCCACAATACTACCGTGTGCCATTCTGTTTGAGAAATAAGTTTGCCGCTGCGGTCTTTGTATGTTTCCGTGGTGGCCAATGAAAATTTGGCAACTGCAATATTGCCTTCCAGGAATTGCATATCCGGATCTTTTCCCAGGTTACCAATGAGCATTACCCTGTTTACACCTCTCATAATTTCTTTGTGCTTTTGATTGATTGATGATCCTATCAGAAAAACCCTACAATTTAAAGGTACAATTATTATCCATTCATCATGGGGTATTCAAAGGTTCAATTTGTAACAAAGTCAAGGTTTTTTTCAACAAAATATTGCGTGATAAATTTCGGAAAAGCCAGCTTTTTTAACGTCGATTTTTTTTCGGGATAATAGCCATCCAACTTAAGTTGTTTTGTACTAACGATATGTATAAAACATCCCCTGATCGTTTGATGGGTGAGTTCCTGCCGGTATCCTTTAGATATATCCCTGACCTGGTATTGCTGCATGGGAAAATGTTGCCCGAATAATGCAGCCAGTAGTTCTTCGGCACTGGCATCAGCTGTAGATTCTGTTAGAATGAACTCATGCAGATTTTGCCAGATGTCTTTGCCACTGCGCTTTCGCACCAGGAATGAGCCATTGTATTCTGCCAGCACATAGTAAAACCAGCGTTGTTTCTTTGCAGCCTTTTTAATTTTTAGCGGATATTCCTGTATGGCATCTTGTTTAAATGCAACACATTGCGAACGCATTACACATTGTGAACACAAGGGCAACATGGGCTTGCAGATTGTAGCACCAAAATCCATGATGGCCTGGTTATACTTGCCGGGCTGGTCTTTATCAAGCAGTGTTTGGGCCAGGTTAGCAAATGTTTTTTTTCCTTCCGGGCTCAATGACGAAAGACTGATTCCAAAAAATCGGGCCAATACCCGGATGACATTTCCATCCACAACGGCATAAGGAAGATTGAATGCAAAAGAACCGATGGCGGCGGCGGTGTATGGACCAATGCCCTTCAGATCCAGGATTAATTCATATTCAGAAGGAAATTTTCCATTACAATCATTGGCTATATATGCTGCGGTGGCCAACAGGTTCTTACACCGGCTATAATATCCCAGGCCTTCCCATAATTTAAATACATCTTTCTCTGGTGCAGCGGCTAGTTTCTTAACCGTCGGGTAGGTTTTTATAAAATTATTGTAATACGCTAATCCTTGCTCCACGCGGGTTTGCTGTAAAATGATCTCACTCAGCCAGATCTTATAAGGATCTTTCTCTCCCTTCCATGGCATGACTCTCCTGTTTTCCAATGCATTCCAGGAAAGCAGATTTGTAGTAAAAAACAACTGCCTTTTTCGATCCTTTATACCGCTCATAAAATAATTATCTGCAAACCTATTGATAATCACCCTTTTATTTTTGTTTTTTCAACATTTTTTTCTAACTTACTGTTTAAAATTTCATAACATGAGAAAGGCAGACCTCATCAATAAGATTTCTGATAAAACCGGCATACCCAAAGTGGATGTACTGGTGACCCTTGAAACTATGTTTAGAGAAATAAAAGCTTCCCTTGCAAGCGGTGAAAACCTGTATATCAGGGGATTTGGTAGCTTTATCATCAAAAAGAGGGCCGCCAAGATCGGGCGTAACATCAAAAAAAATGTTGCCGTAGCTATTCCCGAACATTTTATACCGGCATTTAAACCGGCCAAAGAATTCGTGCAGGAAATTAAATCTTCTCCCAACATAAAAGAAGCACCAGAAGTGAAGGAAGAACCCGAAGACTAACGTACCTTTGCAGCCTGCCCAAAAAGGCAGGTAAAAAGATAACGAGTTTCCGTGAAAAAACAATTCATACTTGCTGGAACCGGGCTGTTAGTCGTAGCCCTGCTGTTTTTATTTGGCCGCACAACTGAGCCAAAAAAACCAATGGAGGCCGGCATGCCTGCACAAGCTGCCAAAACGTTTGATGTACAGCAGTTTATATCAAAAGCAAAAGCTTCTTTAACCCCCACACAATCTATTTACCTTTCAAAATTGGAGAATGGGATCTCCAGGGGCGACGTGCCTGCACAGCAGGTTGTTGCATTCCAGGGCCTCGCTGCCTTCTGGAAAGACAGCATGCGGATGTTTGAACCGTATGCATTTTATATTAGTGAAGCAGCTAAGTTGGATAATTCAGAAAAAAACCTCACCTTCGCAGCCCAATTATTTTTAGAGAACCTCCGCGGAGAATCTGATGAGGCTAAATTAAACTGGGAAACAACAGAAGCCATCGGGCTATTTGAAAAAGCCATTCAACTGAATCCAACCAATGATGATCTCCGGATCGGGTTGGGAAGTTGTTATGTGTATGGAAAAGGCCGTAGTGGCGATCCACAGGCAACCATGAAAGGTATCCAGGAATTGTTGTCGGTGGTAAGAAAAGATTCCAACAACATGAAAGCGCAAATGGTGTTGGGTATTGGTGGTTATGTTTCGGGACAATATGATAAAGCAATTGATCGCCTGAAAAAAGTGATCAGCAAAGAACCGAATAACATGGAAGCCATCGCCTTTTTAGCCGATACGTATGCAGCGAAAGGAGATAAAGAGGAAGCAGTGAAGTGGTACACGCTCAGCAAGAAACTGGCCAACAATCCACACTATACCGAAGAAGTGGATAGAAGGATCAACCAGCTGAAATAATTAGAATAAAGCTTAAAGAGAACATATTTAACATTATTTATTTAACAAAAAAAGACTAGGTTATGCCTTGTGGTAAAAAGAGAAAACGTCATAAAATCGCTACACATAAGCGTAAAAAACGTTTAAGAAAGAACCGTCATAAGAAGAAGTAATTTAT
>JAKQKY010000096.1 GCA_029560415.1 Bacteroidota bacterium
GTTACTGGTGTTTTTAAATACCGAGATCGATTTCGAAGAATTGTTCGTCACCAAAATATCTATGAACCCATCTCCATTCAAATCGGCAGCAGCCATCGAAATAGGCGTTGTGCCGGTTGGTTTTGTGGTGGGTGTGGTAAATGCAATGGTGCCTGGTGTACTGATATTTCTAAATACAGAAATATTGTTGGCATTGATATTTGTACAGGCCATGTCCTTCTTTCCATCATTGTCAAAATCTTCCAGTAATACCCTTTGTGGTACACTGCCGGCTATAAATTCGAGTTTTGGTGCAAAGGAAATAGTGCCTGGCTTGCTGGTGTTTTTTAAAATGGTGATCCTTCCCGAAGGATAGGGATTGGTGATAGCGATATCTGGTTTCCCATCATTGTCAAGGTCGGCGGTGCTGACATTCGTTGGGTTTTGACCTGCACTAAAATTGATAGGTAGTTCAAATGCAATACTGTCTGTAATACTGTTGTTTCTAAAAACAGATAATACATCGGCACCGTTGCTGATCGTTGCCATATCAGGCTTACCGTCACCATCCAGGTCAACCGTAACCGTACTGGTTACACCACTTGCATTACCACCAGGAGCAGCTCCGTAGGTAGAATAATTTTTGGCAGTATCAAAAGCAGGCTTGCCAGTATCAGTCTTATTTTTATACACCGATACGCCAGAGTAATCATAATATATAGAGGCCGCAATATCTGGTTTTGCATCATTATCAAAATCTGCCGTTACAATTCTCGTACCCTTGCTCGGTGTGGCATAGTTCACGGTATCACCAAAGTTGGCATTGGTAAAAGCAGCAATACGTGAATCAAAAGTAGTTGTAAAGGGCAGCCTGGAAAATGCAGTAAGGTGGGTACTCATTACCGTTACACTGATGGGTAAGTAACTTGTTCCTGATGGCGCCAATACGGTAATGGTTGTATCCGTTGCACCAATAACCGTGGCTTTGCCCGATCCAAAATTAACCAGGTTGTCTGTGGTTATATTACTAAAATTTTTTCCCCGGATAATAACGGTGGATCCAACGCTCCCTGCAACCGGAGCAAAGGAATCAATTGAAGGAATGGGTGGAGAAAAAGTAAATCCGCTAAACTTTCCGTCCCCGTAAGCCGTTGATACAGTCACATTGCCTGACGCTCCGTTTCCCACTAGGGCAATGATCATTGTATCAGAAATGATCTCAAATGATGCAGCTTGGGAGCCACCAAAACTTACCAGGGTTGCATTTGTAAAACGGTTTCCTTTTATCGTAATGGGAGTGCCGCTGCTTGCAGTGATGGGTATAACAGCTGTGATAACCGGGCTAAACACATAGCTTTTCAACACTACGGCGTTATGTTCTGCATTGCTGAAATCATTTCGGGCCATCAGGATGTCTGCTTTTCCATCTCCATCCACATCGGCGGGATGGCTGGTTAATTGATAACCACCCTGGTACGACCTCCTTGTTT